>CAZTVB010000139.1:0-6875 GCA_964616315.1 uncultured Rikenellaceae bacterium | reverse complement strand
CGGAAAAGTTGCTTTTGCGGAACAGCGCGCTAAGTGTGTTCAGCGTGGAGTCCCAGAGCGAGCCTAGCACTCCAGCCCACTCGCCACGCACACCTCGCACTAAACTTTTGCTTTGCTCCTCAATGGATGAGAATACATCGGTGTTGTTGGGTACTAAAAAGTATAGCAGCGCGTACAGAACCATTGCTCCGAAAATTATTGGCCCAACTCCAATAAAGAAATTGCCAATTTTTTGGTAGGTGCTTTTTGTGTCGTAGGAGTGGTTAACGTAGCCAATGGTTCCATCGGTGGAGTTGGGGCTGTAAAGTTTCATTTCGGTTATCTGATGGCGGAAAATCAGGCAGAATATTGCATGCCCCAATTCGTGAATTGGTGTGCCAATCCAGCCTGTAATAACAATATCGAGCGTTGTACCTGCTGTTTTAACGTATGTAACACGGGTAAAACGTGCAAAAATGTAAAGTATCAAACCAAAAATAAAAAGTAATCCTAAAAGCCAAGTTAACTGGCTGAATGTAGTAATAGCAACAAGTTTTAGGAAATTGAGAAATGAGTTAAAATCGCCCATAGGTTAGTGGTTAGAGTTTGGTGACTCTAAGATAGATAATTTTAATTTGAAAATGAGGAGAATTTGAGAATTTGAAATGGTACAGAGGTAGAATGTTGGAGGAATGGAGTGATGGAGTCGTACTCCTATCATCCATCAATCCTTATTTGTCACTTCTAGAGTTACTTGTCATTTGTCACCAACTACAACCCCAAAAACACATCCTGATAAACATAGAAAAAAGCGCTTGCTTTTTCGGTTGTTTTTTCGGCATTTACTCCATTTTGCATGATATACTTGCGGCTTACGTGGTCGTAAATAATAGTATCGGTGGCCGATACAAAGCCGTAACCGTTGTTAAATGCGTAGTAAGCGAATGGTTGTGTGTTTGGGTTTAGTATGTTCTTGGAGAAAACAAAGTTAGAATAGCTTAGGTTAACTTGATTAAGAAGTGTTGCCGCCAAGTCAACTTGGGAGCAGGTTTTATCAATCTTTTTGGGTTCGACGTTAAGTGCGCCTCCTACCCAAAGCATTGGAATAGAGAATTTGTCAGTGGAGTAGTTTGTACTTTTGCCTAGGTGTCGGTGTCCGTGGTCGGCAATAAGAATAAATATAGTATTGTTATACCACTCACGTTTCTTTGCTTCAGCAAAAAAGTTACCCAAACAACTGTCAGTATAAAAAGCCGAACTTAAAAATTGGTTTACCTCTTCTGTCCCTGGGTATTTTGATTTTGCGGGGATCTCGAAAGGTTCATGGTTGCTTAGTGTGAAAAACATCTTGAAGAATGGTCCTTTGGCAGTATCGATATCGTTTAAAAGATACTTAAAAACGTGTTCATCGTGAACTCCCCATTTGGAATTGCGGTAGTTACGTGGAAAATCATCCTGAGTAATAATTCTGCTAAACTTTGCCGAGTATAGGTACGAACGGATATTGGCAAAATCGGGGTCGCCACCGTAGTAGAATGCAGCGTTATAGCCTGCATCAACAAGTACACCGCTAATAGTTGCCAGTTTTCGGGACTTTGTAGGGTATTTTATAACTGATTGTGTGGGCTGAGCAGGGAATCCTGAAACTATTGCAATAATACCCTTATCGCTACGATCTCCACTTGATATCATTTTGGAGAAAAATAGACCTTCGTTGCTTAGCGCATTGAAGTTTGGAGTAACACCCTCTTTTCCACCAAGGGGTTCAATTAACTTCGATGTAAAACTTTCCAACATTATTAGGACAATGTTTGGTCTATCCGTTTTGAGTACCTTAGTGGAGTCTGGATTATTCTTCATTAATTCAGCAAAAAGAGATTGGGCTTTTTCTTTTCCAATGGTATCTGTGTAGCGCTTATTCATTGAGCCCGATTTAGATATTGAATACATCATATTCCATGGAGCATTCAACGCTGCATGGTTGCAGTAGGTGTTAGAACTGAAATAAACCTTTCCTGGATTCATAGGGGCAATTCCCAAGCCTCCGCGTATAGGTAGAATCATGGTTCCAGCAATTGTAATAAAAATAGGAGAGTACCACCATTTTCCGTTTGCAGCACTATTTAATGTGCTAGCAACCCATTTCCTGTAAGCCCAATAAAGCCCAATAATTGTAATGATTGTAACTGTCACAAAAATGACAATCATAAAGGTTTCCATTGATGCCATTGCTTCTTTGGGCGTTTTAAGGTAGAGCAGGGGAGTGGCATCAATTCTAAAGCCCCAGTTCCGGTATAGTTCAAAGTCGGAAATCGATATAAAGGAAATCAATGTTAATAGTAGCAGTGTTTGAGTTGTAAGTATTCCAGAAAGCCATTTTTTATTGACAAAGAAAAGAATACCAATAAAAACAGATGTTAAGAGAATTATATAACCAGTTAACGATAAATCCATCCATGCACCCCTAACCAAAATATTAATAAAATCGCCAAAAGTAATCAGAAGTGTTTGCTTGATGTTATAAGCCATAAACAGTAAGCGGAATACAGCGAAAGTGAGCATCCAAAAAATGGAGTATTTTAGGATAAAGAGTAGTCTGTTCTTCATTTTGAATTACTTAAATTGATTTTCGAGTGCAAACCTAGTTAATTTTTAGGATATTTTTAATTTCAATCTTTCATCTCAAGCACTACAAAACATTTACCTTTCTGTCATTTCGAGCGATATCGAGAAATCCCGTATTTGAATGGACAACAATGGAGATGCTTTGCTACCGCTCGGCATTACAAGCAGCAACCATCTTTGTTGTTAAGTACCATAGTTAGAGTGTTAGTTTTAGTCAAATATGTTAAAATCAAAATAAATGGTACAACCTATTATCATCCTTACTACATTTGAAAAGCCTAAACCAAAGTTATGAAACCTTTCAAAACGATACTATCCCTCATTGTTCTAATTCTTTTAGCTAATTCATTGCTGGCACAAACATGGAGCATTGTGCTACACGGCGGTGCCGGAAATATGAAAAAGGAAAATTTTACTCAGGAGCAGATAGATAATTACCAAGCAGAGTTACTTAAAGCTTTAGAAATAGGAAAAACAATTCTAGCCAATGGAGGCACAAGCCTCGATGCTGTTGAGCAGGTTGTCAGATACTTGGAGAATTGTCCTTTATTCAACGCAGGCAAGGGCGCTGTTTTTACACACGATGGCAAGAATGAACTTGATGCAGCCATAATGGACGGTAGAAATCTTATGGCTGGAGCCATTGCAGGTGTTGGCGATATAAAGAACCCAATTTCTACTGCGCGTTTGGTTATGGAAAAATCGGCTCACGTAATGATGGTAGGTAAAGGAGCATCGGATTTTGCTAGGAGTATGGGTGCAGAGATGGTTGATAGTAGTTACTTCTTCACTCAACCCCGATGGAACGATTTGCAAAAATATCTTGATAAAGAGAAAATGGGAACAGTTGGTTGTGTTGCGCTTGATATTCACGGAAACCTTGCGGCAGCAACATCAACAGGAGGGATGACCAACAAACGATACAATCGTGTTGGCGATGCTCCAGTTATTGGAGCTGGAACCTATGCAAATAATGCAACCTGTGCAGTTTCGGCAACTGGTCATGGCGAGTTTTTTATCCGTTACACTGTTGCACACGATATTTCGGCGCTAATGGAGTATAAAGGTATGAGTTTGGTCGATGCTGTTAATCTGGTAATCAACTATAAACTCGAAAAGGTTGATGGCCGTGGTGGTGTAATTGCTGTGGATAAGGAGGGCAATATTTGTATGGATATGAATACCACCGGAATGTTTAGGGCTTACGAAAAATCGACTGGAGAAAAAGGAATTGGAATTTTTAAGTAACTATTAACATTAACTATATTCCATTGTTATAATAAGAAATAGCCGTAAATTTGATTAATAATTTGCTGTATAGAATAACGGACTACAAACCATTAAACCAAATAAATAGCCATGGCACTATCAGTTCACAGTCAGGATGCAAAAAGTAAAGGTCAGGTAGAAATATTCTTCCTACATTTTTTCTTTGCACTAGTAATGATGGCAATACTCCTACTAATTATTCAATTGATTGGAGGTGCATTAACTTGGGATAATTATTCAAAATACTATATAATATTGATTCCAATAACGGTCGTACTTCCTTTAATTATAGCAGTTACAACTGCATTTTCATATAAAAAGGTTATTTTAACCATTTCGCCTTTAGCAAATCTTAACCAAGAAAAACTGAAAGAGTTTTTCTTTAAGGAGGATTATATGGCTGTTAAACAGGCCGATGGTAAAGTAGTATTTGAGCGGGCGCGATTATTACCTCGTTTTTTAAGTCTTAACTTCGATAAGCCATACATTGAGATTACCCCTACCGAAGCAAGAGTTTACATGCTCAAACGTTTATCTTTGGTTTTAATTCCTCAAATTCAAATGGGTAAACGTTTCGAAATTAATCCTGACCAACACAATGCATAGACTTCCATTTCTTCTTTTAAATACAGGTATCTGCAAGTGTAACATTGATAGAATGGCCCAAAAGGCCATTCTGCATAAATTGGTGTTACGTCCGCATTTCAAAACTCATCAGAGTGCACAAATTGCAGAATGGTTTCGTGAACTAGGCATAAACAGTTGTACTGTTTCATCGGTAAAAATGGCAGAGTATTTTGCCAATGCTGGCTGGAACGATATAACCATAGCATTTCCTGTTTACCCTTTCGAGGTTGAAGCTATAAATGCCTTGGCAAAGCGGATTACCTTGAATGTTATATTCTCGTCGGCATCCAACCTAATGAAATCGGTTAATCAGTTAATCGAGAACATTGGCGTTTTTATTGAGATAGATGTTGGGCATAACCGTTCCGGGCTCAGCCCTGATAATACTCGCGAGATAGCTTTGATGGTTAACCAGATAGAGGGTAACTCAAGTTTGACGTTTAAAGGATTCCTAAGTCACGCAGGCCATACCTACAAAGCAACTTCAACCGATGAGGTGCTAAAAATTCATCGCGATTCGTTGAGCAAGTTGACCAAGCTAAAGGCATTCTGGAAGGAATCACATCCCGATATTATTGTTTCTTACGGCGATACCCCTTCGTGTTCCATTGCCGATGAATTTTGGGGAATTGACGAGATTCGTGCTGGTAACTTCGTTTTTTACGATGTTATGCAAAGCCAAATAGGATCGTGTACTACAAACGACATTGCTGTAGCCGTTATTTGTCCTGTAGTTGATATCAGCCAGGATAGGAGGGAGGCTGTAATCCATTGCGGCGCGGTTCATCTGTCAAAGGATAGCATCAAACTACAAAATGGTGAAACTTCATTCGGTATGGTTTGCAGTTTCGATGGTAAAAATTGGGGCAAGCCCTTTGAGGATTTATATGTAAAATCGTTAAGCCAGGAGCATGGAGTTATTTCATTTCCCAATGAATTCCCATTTAAAGTGGGCGATTTAGTTGCTATACTCCCCATTCACAGTTGCTTTACTGTTGACTTGATGGGAGATATTAAACTAAACGATGGCTCTACAATCCAAACAATGAGACAGCACTCATTTTGATTTAAATCATAATAAATACCTACAAAAATGAAAAAAGTATCATTGTTTATTCTAACAGTAGGATTGGTTGTATTAATCAACTCTTCCTTTGCTCAAGTTACCGATAAGGTTGATTTTGAGACGTACTTTGTTGATAAAACAATGCGTTTGGATTATATCCATAGAGGTGACGTTTCCAGCGAGAAGTTTGAGTTGGTTAGCGCAAAACCCGAGGGCGTTTGGGCTGGAAAAACCTACCATTTAACCGATACTTACCAATTAGGGCTTTACTTTTATGAGGTTTACGATGCTGCTACAAATAAACTGTTATTCTCCCAAGGTTTTTGCAGCGTTTTCGGCGAGTGGCAAACAACTGCAGAGGCAAAGGAGAAAACCCTTCCGTTCAAGGAGTCAATCCGTATCCCTTGGCCAAAGGCAAAGGTTAATGTTGTTATGAAAAAGCGCGATGCAAAAAACATTCTTCAGCCAATTTGGAATTTTGAGGTTGATCCAGCTGGTTTTAATGCCGAGCAGAAACCTTCCACCGTTAAAGTTAATCAACTCTTGAATAGTGGCGATGTAAAATCAAACGTTGATATTGTTATTCTGGGCGATGGTTATACTGTCGACGAAATGGACGTTTTCCGTAAGGATGCCGATAAATTTGTGGAATATTTCTTTGCCGTTGACCCATACAAAACACGTAAAAACGACTTTAATGTTTGGTCAGTTGAGGTAATTTCACAGGAAAGCGGAATAGCTAATCCCGCCAAGAATTTCTTCCCAAAAAATCCGTTGGAAACAACCTACAACACTTTTGGAGTGGACCGGTATGTATTATCGAATAACGATTGGGCTGTTAGGGATTATGCAGGCGCTGTACCTTACGATTTTATTGTGATTCTTCTTAATTCAACCAAGTATGGTGGTGGCGGTATTTATAACCTTTACATAACCGCCGGAGCACGTTCCGATTACAACGACTACGTTTTTGTGCACGAAATGGGACACCACATTGCTGGTTTGGCTGATGAGTATTACCAAAGCCATGTAGCCTATGATCCTGCAAATACAAGCGTAGAGCCTTGGGAATTCAACGTTACAGCGTTGCTAAATCCAGAAAATTTAAAGTGGAAAGATATTGCAACTCCAGGAATTCCAATTCCAACACCATGGAACAAGGCTGAGTACGAAAAAAGCACTTCCAATAAATCAAAGTTACTTGAAAATGACCCTTATGCAGGAAAAGTTGGAGCATTTGAAGGGGCAAATTACCTGAGCAATGGAATGTACCGACCCGAGGTGGATTGCATTATGTTCTCAAAATCGT
>CAZTVB010000138.1:0-6887 GCA_964616315.1 uncultured Rikenellaceae bacterium | reverse complement strand
CGTCTAGTTAGTTTTGTTTTAGAATTAAGAACTATTAAACTAAAACAACTTAACTATGAAAAAGATTTTAGCAATTATTATTTGTCTATTTGTTATTCAAGCCTATACCTACTCTCAAACTGCTGAAAGCACCTCTCCAAAAGCGGAGATTGGGATATCGGCGGGCTCATGGTTTTCTGGCGATGTTGATGTATCAGGTACAAAAGTTGAGAAAGAGGGAGGAATGACACTCCGCGCCTTTGCAGACTATTATCTTGCTCCAAAAATTGCAATGGGTGTATTTGTTGGGTTAATTCCAACTTTCGAAATTGGAGGGGAAAAAGCAACAGGTGTTGAAATGGGCATATCTATTAAACCTAGAATTAAACTTGGAGATAAATTTGTAATTAAGCCAGCCCTTTACATCGCTCAGCGCAGACTCAATCCGGAGACTGAAGGCCTAGAATCGTTTAAAGGATTAGCTATAGATTTGGCTGCAGAACTTCAATACTATGTGAATGATAAGTTAATCATCTTTGCTGAACCAGGTTTCTACTCTCAGCCTGTTGGAGGAAATGGTGATTTAGACCTTACCTGGTCTCCAATTGGTTTTATTAATGTGGGGGTAGCAGTTCCATTTAAATAGTTTGATATAGAGGTTTATTTAATAAAAGTGATCGGCATTGTCCGATCGCTTTTATTGTGTATGATTGTAGTACAAAGTCAGTTTTTGCAGGAATGTCATTCAATTTAGCTATGACTATTACCTCAAAACGAAGAATTGATAGTACACGTTTCAGAGATATTTTACCAAGAAAGGAATCATCAGAAATTCCCTTCAAAATTAAGTTTCTTATCCTTACGTCTCAAATTAAAATCGAACATATAGTTGTAGGATAGATTTGCGGTATACTGAGTATTATCCCTCGACATACTTTGGCTAGAAACGCGAGCAACACTGAAGTTTAAGTTATGCCGTTTCTGAAAGGTGTAGCCTGCCGAAAATCTAATATTCATAACATTGGCCAAGTTTAAAGAGTCGTTAAACGAACGGCTGTAGGTGCCAATAATAGCCAACTTCAACTTTTCGAAAAACACTTTTTGCAACGATAAATTATAGCTAATTACCCCCATAAAACCATTGGGCAAATCGTTATGGTTATAGTTAACGGAGGTTGATGCATTGAACTTTTGAGGTATTAAACTGAATTGGTACGATAGCACCGAGTTGTAAATTTTACTACCCGAATACTTATCGGTTTTATCCTGCTGCTCCGATGCTTCCTGATAGGTAAACGAAACATTTAGATTCTGCCTGTTTTCGCTTGTACTCCTCAATATATAGTTAACATTCCCCGATGTTGTTAAATTCAACTGCGAGAAACTCAAAGTATCGATATTCTGGAAAGGATTGGTGTTGGTTAAATCCTTATAAACATCCCTGATATGCACATACGATTTTAAATTGGAGTACGAAGCGCCTACGCTTAAACGCTTGGTAACTGTAGCCGAAACATTACTCGAAAATATAAACCTATTGTTAGTATTTACCTTTTGTTTCGACAGATTGTCGTGCTGATAACCTGCATCCAAAGCAATATTCACAATCTTTTTGATAGATGTAGAGTAGTTTGCTGTTATATTCTCAAAATCGTTTACGAAGTAATACGCACCCAACGTAGTATAGTTTGGGCTAACCCTTTCGTAAGTTCCTCCAACAGTACCGATTACTGATGTTTGCGAAATACCTGCCTTGAGCGCATGGTGAACCGATAAGTCGCCACTGCTCTCCAAAAAGTTATCCTTAAAACTTCTATCAACGCTATCGCTCCTGCTAATATCGGCATTAATTGCACTTATGGCGTACTCCACATTCAGCTTAAAGTTATTTATCATCTTTATGTCCAAATACAAACTACCCGAAATATTATCCTTGGGAGTTAACGTACTATCGGAGTAAAAAGCACGATTAACAACATCCTTTGCTTTGTAGATATTTAGGGAAACATCGGCTTTCTCGTGGCTATACTCCACCTTAAAACCACCACCCATTCGTTGGTATGCAGCGGAAGTTATGGCGGAATCGGGTCTTACCTCCTTCTGTAATCGACCATATATGGCACTAAACTTAAAACCATTATCGAACTTAAGCTCTACCCCACCCCCAAAAGTCTCGTGTCCAACCAAAGTGTAGGGCGAGAATGTCATACTTGCGTAACCGGCATACAATGTAATCCACTTATACGAAGGGGCTATGGAAAAACGGTTAAAGGGCAACGCAGCATCGTGGTTTAGCTGATTATTGGTATATGCAAACGATACGGGAACATTCACCACGCTAAACAGGCTAAAATTCATATTTCCCGAGATATAGTAGCTATATGGATTTAACCTATTCAGAGTATCGCCTGGGATATAGTTACCAATTTGGCTGAACGATAGTCCCCCATTGTTGGTTAGTATTGGCGCCTTAATTACACTCTCAATATCCTGAGCATACCCCGCATTACTAATCAGAACAAGGATAAATACTAGAATTTTGAATAAACGTTGCCTATTTTTTCTTCTAAAAAACATCACCTTTTACATTTTAACTTTAACGGTATTGCTCAATTCCGATGAACTATCGTCGGTATAAATAACCTTAATGCAGTATTCGTAAGTTTTCTCGGGACTTAACTTATTATCAAAATAGTTATCGGTTGTAGAGTTATCGTACAACTGCATTGGCGAACCATTTACACTCCTGTATACAATTACCTTAGCCACCTTCTTGGTAGATTTTACAGTCCATGTTAATTTTACGCGGTCAGTCTGTTCGCTCTTCTTAAGCACAATGCTCTCCTTTACACCGGGGGTTTTGCAACTTACAGTTTTGGTTGGCTCCGACATCAAGCCTCCACTATCCTCTGCCTTTAAGTAATAGATATACTCCTTACCATCCTCAACCTGCTTATCGGTGTAGGTTGTAAACTTATCGTCAGTACGAGCGAGCTTTGCCATAAGGGTAAATAGCGAGTCGCTCTTCTCCCTGCGGTAGAGTCTATGGTAAGCCAAATCGTCGCTGGAGCTGTTGGCCCAGTTTAGCACAATGCTTCCATCCTGCTCCGCAATGCTTTTAATAACGGGCGATACTGGTGGAATAACATCGGGGCGAGCAAGGGTTAGCATCTCGGAAAAGTCCGATTGGTTCTGCCTCAGGTCAATTGCACGCACCTTGTAGTAGATATTACGGGTTAGCGTTTTGATATTAATGGAATCGGTAAATACCGTATCGGGAATTACACCCGGAGTCTCAAGTATAAACTCAAAACTAGGATTATTGGATGAGTAAACCCTGTAACCCTCCAAATCCTTATCGGTATTGCGGTTCCAACGCACTGTAACACGCCCAACACTATCCACAAAACCTAGCAGTTTTTGAGGAGCGGCAGGCGGGAAACTATCCACCAACTCGGCGTAGGTTGTAATAGCAGAGAACTTCTCCTTGGTAGAGTTAAATACCGAAATCAGGTAGTAGTTGGTAATATCGGGGATGGAATCCACAAACGACCTTTCGGTTGGCAGTTTACTCTCGTATATTCTGGTTTTACGGCCTTTAGGTTTTGATGAGCTGTACACCCTAAAGCCCGATATGTAGCTGTTCATCTCCTCAGGGTAAGTCCACGTTAACTTAACCTTATTATTATCGATAACCGAATTCTCAACAATTACCGGGGCAACAGTAATAGGCAATGTACCCTTACCAAAAAGCGAATCCGATGGAGGGCCAAGCTCGCCAAAGGCGCTAATACCCCTTACCCTGTAGTAATAGACCAAATCGTTACTCAGCAGGGTATCGCTCACATAGAGTAGTTCTGGCGTTACACCCTCCTCAGCCACAGGTACTATGCCACCCTCGCGAATTGATTTGTAGGTATTGCCCTTATCATCGGAGCGCTCCACAATGTAGCTGTTGTAGATATGCTGCAAGTACTTAAAGTTCCACGATAGTGAAACAACCTTATCGGCCCACTCGGCTTTAAAATCGAACGGTTTAGGTAGAGGCTGATACTCGGATATGCCCGTAAAGGCCGATGCAGTATCGACACGCATAATTGAATCGGGTACAGGAATAAAAACCTTGTAGAGGTACTTCTCGTTAGGTTTTGCCGTTTTATCGGCAAGGTACAGACCCGAAAGCCTAGCGGCCGTAATGGACTGGTCGGCAGCGTAAAGGGCAAAGCTAAACCTGTGCATCTCGTTCTTGTACTTTTTCATGGCGATAAATGGGTTTCCACCTGTGCTTACACCTTTATACTCATCGTTAAAGATGCACTCGCCAGCTATGCCCACATACTTATCATCGGCAAGGGGTTCCCATTCGGTTAGCGGACGTGGCTTTAAGGGCTCGCTGTTAAGTTGAACCACCTCAACCTCTTTAGGAATTTTTTTATCGCGCAGAATGGTGTATCGCAACACCGTGTAGCCATACTGGTTACCAACCTTCCAAACCTTTTGGTTTGTAGGCGCCCAGCGTAACAGTACAGAATCCTTACGTGGACTACAAAGTAACTCCACCCCATTTTTCTGCGAGTAAACCGCACCGCTAGCAAAAAGCAAAAACACTAAAAAAACTACAAGAAACTTTTTATACATATATTACTGTTTAACGAATATTTTACTTAAAACACGCTAATACTAAAAACATTACTTTGTTACAACACGTTGCGTTCGCCCAACTTTTGGCGCACGCGTCAAAAGAAGACGCGCGCGAACAAGAGAGGGGACTCGTGCGGTAGCAGTGATATTTACAAAGAATCTAAATCAGAATATTTGAACTTTGCCCAAAACTCAATATTCTCGTTTTTTTTAGACTGATTTTTTCTCGCATCTACTCCTATTGCACTAAACGGAAATTTATCAGGATAGTCAATATATATTATGTATCCCTTTGTGTCAAAAGCAAACTTATTATAAACAAAAGAATAAAAACAATTATATTTTAAATAATCCCTCCCTAAGATGTAATCATATCGTTTATTCTCTACATCCAATATTACCGCAACTTTTCTTCCAAATAAATCTTTTTTGCCCAAAATAAACCTTCCATCTGGACTTATTAACAATATCTCAATATACTCTGCAAGCAATTCTTCTTTAGTCGAATCGAAACTTGAAGTTCTATATATTTTCCAATCATATGCATCAGTTCCTGGAAAATAAAAAAACTTTTTACCATAATAAATTACACCGTTAACAATTTGAGGCCTAATACATTCTTTACACACCCAAGGTATTGTTTCAACAAAATCGTTATTAATTTGTATGAACCTAATAATGCTATCAGCAATTGTTGATCGAAGATATTGACTAACAAACTCGTCAAAAACGAAGTAATTCGCATCATAACTTAAATTATAATAAATGTCCTTATCATAATAATGCATTGGATAGGATATTATTCTCTCTTCTCGCCCATTAATATCAGCCCAAAAATCTTGATAATCTTGAAAACATTCACCCCTATCTAATTCGTCTATTAATTTATCGCTGCATGCTGATGGGACGTCATAAAATCCATGATACAATGTAACACCATTGATTTGAAAAAAATCAAGTATATTTCTATTCTTTTTTCTAACTGAAATTGTGTCAATTATCATTTGTTTTTTTTCATCATAATAAACTTTCAAATCGGCTTCAGAACTATAACCATTCCCTATTTTCTTATTTAAGTCAAATTGGTAAACCAACAAATTCCCATTATATCCTGACGGTTTATATAGCCTTAATTTTTGAAGGGAAACAAGTTCTCCTGATTTTGAAATCAATTTTTCGTCAGCCAAACTATATTTTGACTGAGCAAGTGCTGACATATTAAAAAATATAAGGACTAGAATGTGAAACGATAACTTTTTCATAATTTATTATTGTTTATATCTATAAAACTTTACAACTCTATCATTTCGTTCACCTATTAAAGGCCTTGCATCCATCACTCCATATACAGGACCATTTGAAAACTTAACACCACTGCCACAATCCATAATTCTTAAAACATACTCGAAATTCTTTCTTGCAAAAGAGCCACCCCATCGATCACCCAAAGTAACATCAGTATCAGTTATATTAACGCCCTCCTTTTCTCTAGATGAATTGTCAACGACTTCATACAATCCTCGTGGAACTACCATAAAAACATGGCCAGGATCATATGTCCCGATTACTATTTCCTTATTGTTGTCCACCATTTTTTGAATTCTTTCCCAAAATTGAGCATAGGACTCAGAGGAAGTCTTCTTTATTTCTTCAAAAAAATCATTTAAGTTACCATTCTTAAGATCATCAATTATCCCTTGCGCACTTCCCCCTCTAGCAGTGACCTTCCCATAGATTTGTTCACCATTATCCTTTATCGTAATTGAAGAGCCTGTCGTTGGGAATAGAACATCATCTCCTGTCAGATTATACAAAGCAGCTCTTACACAAAGATTACAAGCAGCCTCATCGGTATCCCAATCTTCAACTATCTTTTTCACAGCACCTTCTGTAGCTTTAAGACAACTCTGTTCAAATTCATCATTGCTAAGACTACTAATATCAATAAATTTTCGAAGTTTTTTTTCATCAACCCACCCCAAAACTTCATATTTATCATCAACCTTCTTATTAATACATTTATATTTGCCACAACTATGTGTTACATAAAGTACTTCTGACATATTAACAATGTCTAATTCTTCATTTGAATATGGCAACACTAAAGGATTAATATCTTCTTTTAATTTATATTGTTGACTATCCTCAACCGACTCTATTGGCATCAAATTTCCGGCATAAGTACAATATTCCTCAGCTGCGCCTTTATAACGCACAAGAACCATTGGTTTTTCGCTAGTCTCAAGATGAGATACAAGGATCACTTC
>CAZTVB010000137.1:0-6910 GCA_964616315.1 uncultured Rikenellaceae bacterium | reverse complement strand
GGCTCAAAATCATTCCTATTGCTATTTAAGAAGAACGGAATAGTGCAATTCCTTGAGGCTATTAATGCAAAATTCTTATTCTCAGTAATTTTGGGTATTGCCATAAGCTTTATTTCACTGGCCAAGCTTATGCAGTATTTGTTAACCTACCATCCAATATTTGTTTGGTCGTTCTTTTTTGGGTTGATAGTTGCTTCGGTATGGTTTGTTGGAAAAACCATTGAGAAATGGAATATTCCTGTTTATGTAAGTTTTATTTTTGGAACTATAATCGGATTTGTAATTACAGCCATTGCCCCAACGGAAACTCCCAACGAAATGTGGTTTATATTTTTAGCGGGAGCTATTGCCATTTGTGCAATGATATTACCTGGTATTTCGGGAAGTTTTATTCTATTACTGCTGGGTAAGTATGCCTTTATGATGGCTGCATTAGCATCGTTTGATTTACCTATAATACTTGTTTTCCTTACTGGTGCTGTTATTGGGTTAGTGCTGTTTTCGAATGTATTATCGTGGTTGCTTCATAAGTTTCATGGTATTACCATTGCACTTTTAGCAGGTTTTATGCTGGGTTCGCTTAACAAAGTTTGGCCATGGAAGGTTGCTGTTCAGACTTTTATCGATAAAACAGGCGCCGTTAAGCCATTAATCGAAAAAAATGTATTACCCGAAACTTTTAAGTACCAAAATGGTTTAGAGCCTTATACATTATGGGCTATTCTTTTTGCATTACTTGGTGTTGTTGTTATTGTTTTACTTGAGCGCATTACCATTAAAAAAGATAATTCGGAGGATATTCTTAGGCAAAAACTTGGTTTCTAGCAAAGCCCTGCAACGAACAAGATTATGTTTAAACTTCTTGTTTCAATACTAATTTTATCACAAAGTGTATTTGTATTTGCACAGGATACCCTGTGCAAATTTCCTAATTATACATTTAGGGTTGGCGAGAATGTAACCTATAGAGCCTACTATAACTGGAAATTTATTTGGCTGAATGCAGGTGACGTTTTTTTTAACGTTAAGGATACGGTTTACCAAAATCAGGAATCGTTTCATTTTATTTCGAAGGGCTGGAGTTTAAAGGAGTACGATTGGTTTTTTAAGGTTCGCGATAGTTTTGAGTCGATTGTTACCAAGGATAGTTTTAAGCCTCTTTGGTTCTTACGAGACACAGAGGAGGGTGGTTTTAAGACTTATAACCGATACGATTTTAATCATACGAATAGCACGGTAAACATTGTAAGTTATACCTCTAAAAGGGCATATAAAGAAGAATCTAAAATTATTAAACCCTGCTCATTCGATGTGCTAAGTGCAATATACTTTTGCAGGAATATTGATTTTGAACGTTATAAAATAGGAGATAAAATTCCTTTAACAATGGTCATCGATAACGATGTATTTAATCTCTTTATTCGGTATTTAGGCAAAGAAGATTTAAAACTACATAAGGATATCAAAACATATAGTACCATCAAATTTTCGGTAATGCTGGTTGAGGGGACAATATTTAAGGGTGGTGAGGATATGACAATATGGGTTACTGATGATGGAAATAGAGTTCCTATAATGGTTGAGGCAAAAATACTTATTGGCTCTGTAAAAGCTATAATTACTGGTGCTGAGGGGTTGGTCAATAAATCGATTCTCAATAATCAGTAAGATTCTGTTTAAAAATAGGTTAGGTTAAAGTTCAAACGATAACCCGAATTCCAAATGGTCGGCAATTGTGTAATGAGTTTTTAGTGCCAAAACAATTGCAGTATGCTTTAGTATGGAATAGCTCAATCCTACTCGTTGGTATATTATTGGGAAACGAGGGTTAGGCTGATAAAGGTATAGTCCTAAATCGCCAAAAAAAGCGAGTTTATCTAAAGGTAGCTTTATTTGCGCTGATGCTCCCACACTAAAATCATCATTTGGAGAGTGGTAGTTCATTCCCTCTTTGCGAAGATGAAATCTTACCGATTTGTCATATGTAATATCTAAACTTCCACCCAGCTCTACAATTGAATTTAGCGGCCTAACATACCCAATTTGTAATGATAAAGGATAGTATTTTGGCCCTCCGGCATCGCCAACCTCTTTAATTGCTCCACTTCCAGTTAAGAGTATGTACGGTTGTTTTAGTGTAAAAGTAGTAGTGGGCGATTTTGTGGGTTCTGTATTGTTTAATTTGTAGGTAAACCCAATTCCAAACCCCATGCTGTTTAATCCATAATTGGGTTTCTTTATTGCACCATTCGACATATGATTAGCAAGGGCAGAAAATTGTATATCGATATTTCTGCTGAAGTGATACACCAAGTTTACTCTAAAATCTATTAAAATGTTTATTGGAGTTGATATTGCAATGTTTGTGGGGTAATGGTGTGTTTCATATATTTTGGATATATATACAATACCTCCGCCATACCTGAAGTTTAAATCCAATCTACTGGATTTGGCAAGTTTTAGAATCATAAAAGGGTATATGCCTAATCCGTTTCCAAGTACCTTATTATTCCCGAAATTGTAATAGTTAAGCGAAACCCCAACTTGGGGTAAATTATACGCCCAGTGCCAATTTTTGCCTCCTTTTAGGTTGAATAAAGCATCAACCTCAATATTCTGAAATAAACCCTTTTTTAGGTGGATAAGCGTGTCGTTATGTGTCCAGAAATTTAAAGCGTTATACTGAACGTTAAATGAAGATAAGGAAAGTGTTTTGTCAACTTTACTCACTTGACAATACGAGACCTTAAACAGGGTTAAGCAAAATAATAGTATGAGGTAAGTTGGCTTCAATATCTCGGTTTTTCCAAAAATATAAAAACCTGCCCATTTACAGGCAGGTTTTTACATCGAATCCAAAGGAAACTATTTGAATATTGATAGTTTCCCCATCTGTGTTTGCTCTTTTGTTTGAACCTTAATTAAATAAACCCCATTTGTTAACCTTGAAGAAATCTCTATTGGTTCAGCGTAAACTCCCGCTGGTAATTGTGTTCGTTTGCTATAAACCCTTTGTCCCAGCAGATTAAATACTTCAATGTTTGCTGTCGAAGGGATAGTTAAGTCAATTTGAATATTAAATGTGCCATTGCTTGGATTTGGCCATATTGTAAGTTCAGATTTTTTTGAGGCTCCGCTCGTAATATCTTCAATTCCTACGTAGATATCATCCCTGTTGATTTTTTTTGAGGTGTATAGTCGATATTCTGCAGGAGCCATAGCAAAAGTTTTTGAGGTTGATGTTAGCTCAATGGAATCTTTGGTGTAATACTCGTACCACTTCCCTGTAGTTGGAAAATCGATAGTAAAATCTGTAGCAACCACATCAAAATTACCTAGAATAACCACATCCATATCTACTCCATCTAACTTAATCCACTTTTTAGCGCCAGATAGGGAATAGTCGTAGTTTGCAGTGGAGAAGACTTCATAATCCTGTTTTAGTCGGTTTAAATGGGCAAATGTATTGAATACGCCTCTTCTATCATCGGGCTCGTAGTAGTTCCATGGTATAGGTTTTCTTCCGGTTCTTCCATTAAAATCAATAGAAATATCGTAACCAACCTCGCCAAACTGCCAAATCATTTTAGGGCCAGGGAAAGGAATAAAGAAGTTTGCTGCCAACTCAACTCTCTTTAATCCTACGGTCAAGTTTTTAACATCGTGTTCTGGGTTTGTAGAGTTACCATAGGTAATATTTTTAAACATCAACCTTTCTTCGTCGTGGCTTTCCATATAGCCTACTAGGTTGGGATTTGACCAGCCCCTTTGTTTGGCCGTAACATTGGCAAAGTTAGAGTTTGTTAGCCATCCCATAGTTGCTTCATTATAAGCAGAATTTATGTTTCCCCAAATGAGCATTCCGTAATCAGCAAGGGCTTTTTCCTCAGTATTATCGCAGAAGTGCTCAAGTATAACATAGGCATTTGGATTAACACTCCATATTTTATCGGCAAATCGTTTTAAATTGCTTATTCTGGGAGCATCGTATGCTGAACCTGCATTGGGAGTATTGGTAAACCCTTTGGTAAAGTCGAAACGGAATCCATCCACTTTGTATTCAGTTAACCAGTATGTTAATACGGAGTCCATAAAGGTTCTTGTCTCTGTGCTTTGGTGGTTAAAATCGTAACCCCAGCAATAGGGTGGGTGAGGACATGTTACATTATACCAAGGATTATTTGCAGTTGGAGTGCCTAAAGAGGTACCATCGGAATTGGAGTACATTTGTACAAGCGGCGATTGACCAAATGAATGGTTGAAAACCATATCAATAACTACAGCCATACCCAATCGGTGGGCTTCATCAATAAATGCTTTATAATCGTTAGGAGTACCATATGCCTTATCGGCAGCAAAGTAGAACGAAGGGTTATAACCCCAACTATCATTTCCCTCAAACTCATTTATTGGCATCAACTCAACAACATTAACTCCCAGTTTTTTAAGATAAGCCAATGAGTCTAAAACCGTTTGAATATAGCTATCCGATACAAAATCGCGGATATGGAGTTCGTATATAATTAGTTTCTCCTTAGCAGGAGGAGTAAAATTGGTTATTTGCCAAGTGTATGTATCGGTAGTTGTTTTAAAAACAGAAGCAATTCCGTTGGTTTTTGCTGTAGGATATTGTAGTAATCCTGGATAAGTTGATGAAGGAATATACACATCATTAGGATCGAGGGTTTTATTGCTATAAGGATCCGCTATACGAAGGTATCCATCAATTAGGAACTGATATGCATATTCCTGTGTTGAAGATAGGCCTGTGAGGGTTAGCCAAAAATACTTTCCATCTGGAGTTCTTTTCATGTAGTATTGCTCATCGGGCAACCAGTCGGAGAAACTGCCGATTAAATAAGCATAGTTTTTAAGTGCGGGAGGATCTTTAAGAACAACTGTTACGGTTTGCTCATCAATAACATTTACACCTAGTTTCATGCCCGCAGGAAGATCCTCGGTAACAATTTCGTTACGGACTAGAACGTAAACTGAATCTTTTTTTGTTTCAGTTCCATTGGTAGCAACTGCCTTAAACCAATGTTTGCCATAACTAGATGCATTATATGTATATGAGATGCTAGTGGTTGATGTATTCTGTACCTCAACATCATCTACAAAGAGTTTTAGGTTTGTAGAGCTGTTGGCTTGTACCGTAACATCTATATTGCTGTTTAAATCATAAATAGGCTTAGTTTGGGTAGGATTTGTAATGCTAACGGATAATCCTTGCTCGTAAACATTGTAAAAAATATCTTCGGTTTGTTTTGTAGCGTCGCTACTCCGAAAAACAAAGCATAGCTGTGTGATCTTTTTATCGGCAGGAACGCCGTAGTATTGTCTAATGCTTGGAGATATTGAAAGAGTATAGGTGTTTGTTCCTGTACGGGTTAATTTTGGCTGAGTAGTATTTGTACCCCATGTTCCTTTTACATATTGCCATGTAGTTATACCCTCTACTTTAACCCCTGTGTGGGCATATACATCGCCTGTATAGTTTAAAAGCGACTGATTTGATGCTTGTGAAGCATCAAATGTAATGGTGACTTGTTCAGCATCTGTTGGTAATACGGGAAAGGTGGTTATTATCTGAGAATAAGAATAAGAAGATACGAACAATAATATAACTAGAAATGGAGTTTTCATACAATAAAAATTAAAAAAAGAGGGTGTAAATAAACACCCTCTTTTTTATTCATACTAAAGAGCTGTAACTGTAAGTTTTTTCACATCGCCTTGATCCGCATCAATTACCAAAGTTATGTTGTAGTTTCCTTCTTGTGTAATCTTAATATTACCACCTTCATCAACAACGTTATTGGAATTGGTTGCATCAACAATAGAGAAACCAGCGTCAAACGAATTTGTTTCATGGGCTCTAACTTTGAATCCACTAGCAAGAAGATGAACGTTACTCCATGTCCAAGTGTAAATATTGCCATCTTTTGAAGGTAAACCGTTATTGCTTGAATACAAATAAAGATTCCATGTCCAGATGTCATCTGTTATCGCACCTGTGTTGTCAGCAGCAATGGCATCACCTACTATTTCAACTTTGGTAGTTGACCAATCAGTAATTACAACTTCTGCCGTTTTTGTCATAGTTACTGCAAAACCTTTGTCAAATGTCCAATTAATTTTTGCAGTGTAAACCCCTGGTACTATAGTTCCACCTGTTATTGCTGTAGTGTAATTTGCACCGCCATATTGAGGTAAATTTAGGGCTTCACCACCAAAATTAGTTTGAACAGCAACACCTTCGGCAATAGTATAGTTCCAAATTTCATTTACTCTAAATTTAAATAAATATCCATTTTTTAAAGTTATACTTGTTGCTTCCCAACTAGCGCTTTCGGCTGACATAGATTTTTCTTCCAATAAAATATCATTTCCCCAAGTTGTAAAATCTCCCAATAAACCAATTTTATTGATTGATAAAATGGCAACTTTTGAGGTCGTTGCATCAAAAATGAACATATAAAATCCAGCTTCGCTAACTGTAAAAGGATTACCATCTTGAACAAATGTTGCTGTTTTAGCCCAAGTATTTACTTCGTCTTGAACCCAAGCTCCATCTATTCCATAAGTAATTACATTGCTTCCAACTTGTTGTTTAACAAGAAAACCCTCTCCAGTATTAACATGCATAAACTTTACAAATAAACCTTCACGAACTTCTGATGGATTAGGGTATTTGTCAACCCAACCATCTTGCATCATTCCATTTAAGGACATTTCGGATGTGGCAATAGACTCACCTACAACATAATAGCCGTCCTCCATAAGAGGGGTATTGCCATTTTCATCATCGCTACATGCGGTTAATGCAAAGATTGCAAATAAAAGCATCCATGCTAAATTTAATTTTGATCTTTTCATAGTGTTTAGTTTAAAATTAGAGAATTAAGTT
>CAZTVB010000136.1:0-6925 GCA_964616315.1 uncultured Rikenellaceae bacterium | reverse complement strand
TTCATTCAAATTAAATTGAATATTCATTTTTTTCTTTCGCAACTCGAACTTAAACGATTCTATAACACTCTCGAGCAAATTTCGAACATCAACCCTTAATATTTCTGGAGAGATGTCGCCTGCTTCAATTTTTGCTGCAACAAAAATATTTCGTAACTGAAAATCGAGATTAAAAGCCTCGGAATGAATAAGAGCTACCATCGAAATAACTTTTTTCCAGTTTTCCTTATCAACTGAAAGTATAGCCTTTGAAAGGCCTATAATGGAAGTAAACGGATTAATGATTTCATTGGTAATATTTGAAATAAAGTGGGTTTTTAAAGCTTCGGACTCTTCAAGCTTTTTATTCACCACTTTAAGTTCATTGTTTAACTCCTTAAGCTCCTTTAACGCTTTCCTATTCTGTTCAAATCTTCGCTTAAGTTCTTGTATGAGTTCATCGTCGGTTAGGTGTTCGGACATGATGCGATGTTTTAAGTTGATAAAATCCTATAAGCGAATATATATTGTTGGTTTTATTTGCTTTAAGGGTAATTTCATGTTAAGTATTGATTCAGAATGCCCCAGAATTAAATATCCCTCAGGTTTTAACTTTGTACAAAGTTTATTGATTACCTGTTCCTGAGTGTCCCTATCGAAATAGATTAAAACATTACGACAAAAGATAACATCAAAGGTTTCGGAGATAGAGTAATGGTCGTCCATAAAGTTAAGCCTACCAAAGCGCACTTTATTCCGAATATTAGGAGCCATTTTCACTGTTGGATTTGCTCTATCCTTGCTCTTAAGCATGTACTTCTTCTTCAGTGTTAATGGCACTATCTCTACCCTATCCTCTTTATAAACGGCATTCATTGCAGTTTGCAATATACGCGTCGACAAATCTGTAGCCCATATTCCAAAGTCGAAACTAGGATTTTTTTCTGCGAACTCGGAAAGTACAATTGACAAGGTATAAGGCTCTTCTCCGCTTGAGCATCCGGCACTCCAAACCTTAAACTGCTTTCCTTTGCTCGATTGATAAAAATCGGGCAGTACTTTTTCAGTTAAAAAATCGAAGTGAGTTGGCTCTCTAAAAAAATCTGTTTTGTTGGTGCTAACAACATCAAGCATGTGAATTATTTCACCATCAGCACCCTCCCTGCTAAACAGGTAGTCGCAGTACTCCTTGAATGTATGTAAATTCAAATCGCGAAGTCGCTTCTGCAACCGACACTGCAGCATCACCTTTTTAACATCAGGAAGCCTTATGCCGCTTTCCTTGTAAATAAATGAGCTTAATTTTTTGAACTCCTCTTCGCTTAACTGCACCCTATAAAAATCGCTCAAATCTGCGCCTGCCATATATGGCTTTGGTTTAATACGAGTTAATCAATCTTTTCAACATTTGCATTATCGGCATTAATCTCCGCATTAACTCTTAAGTTAGTTATTTCGTCAATGGAGAATACTGCATCCATATTCAATATAATGATGAATTTCTCATCAATTTTGGACATTCCTATAATAAATTCCGATTTATAGCGGCTCCCTAAGGTTGGCAAAGGCATAATTTGGTTATTGTCTATTTCAAGCACAGCCTGAACGGAATCAACAATAGCCCCAACATGCACAGAATCGCCATCTAAGTCAATATCCAAAACAATTATACAGGTATTGGTAGTATACTCAGCCTCGGGCATTCCAAACTTAATTCGTGCATCAATTACTGGAAGTACAGCACCTCTAAGGTTAATAACACCCTTTAGATAATCTGGAGCCTTAGGCACTGTGGTTATTTTAGTCATTTCTAAAATATTGAGCACCTTTCCAACATGGGCTGCAAACTCCTCGTCACCAAGTTTAAAAGTGAGATATGAGTTAATTTTTGAAGTTTTTTCCTGTTCCATAATTACCTCCTGAAATATCATTATTTAACATTGATTGTTTGAATTTTTGCAAAAAGCTTAATAATCTTATTGGTATCCATTACCAAAGCAACAGTTCCATCGCCAAGAATTGTGGCACCCGAGAAAATATCGTGGGTTTTATAATGTTTTCCTAGTGGCTTAAGTACAGCTTGGTACTCACCAATAACAAAATCGACCACCATACCCACACTATTGTCCTCAAAGTTTACAACAACCACTTGCTCAAGTTCCTCGTCACTAGCATCGAGGTGAAATTCTTTACGTAGGCTGAAAAATGGAATTTGCTTTCCATCCAGCGTTACAAGATTGTTGAACGATGAGTAAATCTTATCCTTTTCAACAGCATAAATCTTATCAATTGCAGCCAATGGAATTACGTAGGCAGCCTTATTGATACTTACCAATAAACCATCGATGATGGAAAGCGTTAGTGGAAGTTTTATGGTAATTGTGGTACCTAATCCCACCTCAGAATCAACCTCAACCTCACCCCGAATCTCCGAAATCTTTTTCTTAACTACATCCATACCAACGCCTCTTCCCGAAACATCGGTAACCTTCTTAGCTGTTGAAAAACCTGGCAGGAATATCAAGTCGAGTATTTCCTTCTTGCTTAACTTGCGCTCTGGTGGAATAATTCCCTTAAGAATTGCCTTTTCGCGTATTATCTCAGGGTCGATTCCTGCACCATCATCAGAAATTTGAATAATCACACTTGCGCCTGAATAGTATGCCTTAAGAACAATTTTCCCCTTTGTTGACTTACCATGCGATAAACGAACGCTGGCTTCTTCTATACCATGGTCGAGACTATTCCTAATGATGTGCATTAAGGGATCCGAAAGATTCTCTATTATTGTTTTATCTAGTTCGGTATCTGCTCCCTCTGTAATAAACTCAACCTCTTTTTTAAGTTCCATGGATAAATCGCGAACTAGGCGTTGGAATCGTCCAAACAAGTTCTCAATAGGAATTAGGACTATACTAAAGGCAATATCTCTAAGCTGACGCGATAGCTTTTGAACATTCTCAACAATTGGGCCCAAGCCAGGTACGCTATTTTCCTCAGCAAATAAACTTAAGCGGGCCTGGGTAGTTACAAGCTCCGAAACTAAATTCATCAAACCATCAAGTTTATCGGACGATACACGAATGCTTGCTGCTGACTTATCCTTAAAACCTATTCGCTCACGCTTTACAACCTCGGATTTTTGCTTATTGTGGCGGGCAATTGCCTGATTGGCTACCCTTTGAATAGTTACATAGCCAATGTCCTTTTGAACATTTGCTAACTGTGTAACCTCTTCAACAAACTTTGAATCGCTTAAAAGGTTAATGTCTGCAATTTTCTGAATTTCCAACTTAGAGTCAGTTTCCACGAAAATAAACACATCGTTAACAGCACCAACTCCCTGTTCCGATGCCACAATTACCTCCCAGTAAACATAGCACTGCTCTGGGTTGATTTTATCAAACAATGGCACTCTGTTAAAATGGGCAAAGACCTTAGTTTGACCCAACATGGACAACTCGTCTAGCAAATAGAATGGATTTGTACCATTGCGGAAGATGTTGCTTTGAGGCTCAAACATAACGTAGTATGTATGAACTACGCTATCGGACTTATGTTCCAATGCATCGGGCTGCTGCCTATTATCATCTTCCTTATTGGGGTTGATTAACTGATTAATTTTAGCAATTAACCCGTTATGAGTGGTTAAAAAGTCTGCGTCATCATAATTTCCCTCATCCAACATTGCTTTAAGATGATCCACGGAAGAAAGGGTAACATTAAGCACTTGAGGGGTAAGCTTTAGTTGGTTGTTCCTAATAAGATCGTAAACAGTTTCAAGGTTATGAGTGAACTTATCTATTAGGTCGAACCCAAACATGCTACTATTCCCTTTTAGGGTGTGCATCACCCTAAATACCTGCTGAATTTGAGTAGGATCGTCGGGATTTTTCTCCAGCTCAAGCAGGGTAACCTCCAGCTTATCTATAAGCTCCGAGGCTTCCTCTATAAATTTCTTCTTGAAACTATCCATTATCGTATCACTTTATTGATTGCTGCAATCAGTTTAGCTGGAACAAAAGGCTTAATAATCCAACCAGTGGCACCAGCATCCTTAGCCTCCATTTTTTTGGCCGTTTGCGATTCTGTGGTAAGGAATAGTATAGGAATTCGCTCGTAATCGGAATTTTTTCGAACGTTCTTAATTAACTCAATGCCATCCATCTCGGGCATATGTAAATCGGTTATTATTAAATCAATAACCTGACCATTCAGAAATTTCAGAGCATCTTTTCCATCAACACCTATCAAAACCTTGTAGCCTTCATTTTCAAGGGTAAAGCTAACTACCTCTCGAATACTTTCAGAATCGTCAACAATAAGAATTGTTTTTGCCATATCTTAATGTATTATAATGTTTTAGAATTTCAACTTAATACCTGCATTGTTCAGGAGTTTTTGTTGGTCGGGCGATAAATCCATCTCAACATCTACCTGATTATTACTTTTCAGTGTAGTCCAAGCAAACGATTGGATAAGCTGAATAAATCCAAGGTCAATGCTTTCGGCATCTCTAATTATAATTTTGATGCTACTACTTTTGTTAAGGTAAATAGCAAGGTCGTCCTTTAAACCTTTTATGTTGTTTAGGCTCAAATCTCCGCTAAGAGTTATCTTTGAGCCATCGCTACCCTTGCTCGCTGCAATTTGGTATCGTTTTTCTTTTGTTTTACTCATAGTTTATATGCTAAAAAAGTTCTACATCATCGCTTTGTTCTTCGGTATCGTCAAGTTTTGAATCCTCGGGCTTTTGTCCACCCTCAATAATCGATTCATGAATTTTATGCTCGCTCTCCATTGTGTATAGTCCTTTCAGAAACTCCATATCCTCGGCCTCATCTCGTTTAACCTCATGTCCTTTGATTTCCTGAAATACCTCGTTAAGCATTTTAATTATTTCAATAATTCGCACCTCAAAAAAATCGTAATACTTTATCCTTTTAATTGAGCCCACAACTACAGCATCCATCTCCTTGCTAACCTTAAAATTATTGTGCAATAGCTGATATACCTGCTCATCCTGATGCTTAAGTTGGTCCATTATAGAGGATATCTTCTCTGCAATATCGACTTGGTTTGCAATAGAAGCATTTTTCCCCTTTAAATCATCGCAAATGGTCTGAAACTGACCATTAATATCGACTAAACGCTGAGATATTGTTTGAATTTGATTTGATGTATTTTCAACATCTTGCCCAACCTCCTTTAGCTGCTCAACAATATTACCCTGAGGGTAAGCCCTCTTCAACTGTTCTATATTACCCACATTGCTCTTTTCGAAAGTAACCGAATCGGACTTTGAAACAGCATTCATAGTTTTGTCGATAGTACCCACAATTTCACAGAATTCAGCCATCAACGATTTCTCAATTACAGGCACACTCCTGAGGGGCGCAAGAATACTATCGAGTTTTTGGCTTAAATCGGTAAGGTGAACATCCTCCTGGTTAAACTGCGATTGGGTAAGCTCCTTGCATAAGTTAGAGATGTTTATCATATCCTCGCTTACTGAGCGGAACTTCTCCGTAATTAACTCTATTGCACGCTGGTACTCCTTATTGGCTCTTACCAACAAGGCAGCTTGAATGTTGGCTAAATCGCGTATCCGCGATAAATAATCTAGATGTTGACTCTCGTTGTCGGGGTCGAAATCGGCTAGATTCTGCAACAAACTACGATGTGATGTTTGAACGTGCTCAATTTTCTGCCTAATAATATCGTGATATTGCAAATTCGTAATAATATTAGCAATACTTTCTGATATTTGGTCGGTTATAGTTTTTAAAGATGGTAACCTCCTAGTAACCTCCTGCTGCTTATCGGCAAAAAGCACTATGGCGGTGTGTACTTGGTCCAGAATTAGGTTAACCTGTTGATTAAGCTGATTATTATACTTCTCAATCTTAACTATACTACTATTGATAAGGTTCTGCAGTTTTTCCAGATTCTTATCATTATGGTACTCCCTTAGTTTTTGCTGATTTATATGCTTATTGTAGTTACCAGTTATTTCCTCTATTGCTGGTGATGCCTGCTCAAGCGAATCGGTTCCTGTAATTTTAAGATTTGCCAGTAAGAACTTCAGGGTAAGTAGATTCTGGTTGAGGTTTTTAACTTGTAGGTGTAAGTCGGCAGACATCTCCAGCATCTCCTTACTAACATTTATTCCCTTATTTGCCGTAGCAAGAATAGGACTATGCTGCATACGAAGTAACTTATATAGTTCCTCCAAATCAGTCATCATTTTGCGGGTATCACTATCCGACAGAATCTCAAAAATATCAGTGGCACTTTTCGAAATTGCCGACGATGAACGGTACAACGCCTTAAAATCCGCATTTAATCCCAAAAAATCATCGGAAGAGCATTGCAACAACTCAATGATTTTGGTATCAATCTGTGTAAACTTACTTGTAATATTTTTCAAATCCCTAGCCATTCCTTTCCCTTTCAATATACTTATGGTTTATCTATTAAGATATTTCCAATATGCTTTACAAACAAGGGTATGTCAATGGGTTTTGTGTAGTAATCCAAAGCCCCTAACTTCATACAAGCATCTTTATACTCTGTGGAATTTACTGCTGTAACAATAATAATGGGAATATCCGTTGTTTCAGTACTCGATTTAAATTGCTTTAGACACTCAATACCACTAACCTGAGGCATAAGTAAATCCAAAAGAATTAATCGTGGCTTTCTCCGTTGAATTAAGGTGTATGCTTCTGCTGCGTTAGATGCCGATTGTGTAGAAAACCCCTCCTCCTGCAGTAAGGCCTCCATTAAAACCTGGTTGGTGGTAGAATCGTCAATAACTAAAATGTAATCGTCTAATTTGCTCATAATACCTACTAATACAAATCATTTCAAAATTAAACGGTTTAATAAATTCTTTTGCACAAAAATGTATGAGTTTGATTACCCTAATTCGATGATTTAAATC
>CAZTVB010000135.1:0-6937 GCA_964616315.1 uncultured Rikenellaceae bacterium | reverse complement strand
CAATCCATTCATCAACAGGATAAAAACTTTAAGCAATGATTCTTTTCTACCTGATACTTCCAATTGTTATTCTGGCGGTTTTACGTTTCCTTGTGGCTTTGTTCAACTATCTCACAAATCCATACCTAAAGGATTACAAGCCAGCATCGGATAGTTTAGTGTCGGTTTTAATTCCTGCACGCAACGAGGAGAAGAATATCGAAAATTTGCTGGTCGATTTGTTGGACCAAACTCACAGCAATATTGAAGTGTTGGTTTATGACGACCAATCTACCGATTCTACCTCACAAATCGTATTGCAGTATTCCAAGAACAACCGTAATATTAGCCTTGTAAGTGGAATGGAACTAGCCGATGGTTGGCTTGGCAAGAACTATGCTTGTTACAATCTTGCACAGAAGGCTAAGGGCGACTACTTGCTTTACCTAGATGCCGATGTTAGAATAAAGCCCCAATTTATTGAGCAATCGTTGGGATTTATGCATCAAAAGAAGTTGGCTTTGCTCTCATTTTTTCCCTATCAGGTTACAAAAACTTTTGGCGAGCGTATTACAGTGCCTGTAATGCAGTGGATTTTACTATCGTTATTGCCATTGCGGTTGGTTCAGTGGAGCAAAAGGCGTTCGCTTTCCGCTGCCAATGGCCAAATGATGATGTTTAAAACCGATATTTACTGTAAATATCAATTTCACGAGCAGTTTAAGGCAAATCCTGTGGAGGATATCTCCATAGCGCGTTCGGTAAAGAAACTGCGTTACCGCATGGCCACTCTGCTTGGAACTGAGAACGATATTCAGTGCCATATGTATGGCTCATACGATGAGGCCATCGCAGGTTTCTCCAAGAATGTGTGTGATTTCTTTGGAGGAAATCATAAGGTGATGATTGCTTTTGCAGCCATCACAACATTAGGTCCAATCCTTGTCCTGTTTATTATGCCATTCCCGTTGATTTTTGCCTATTTCTTTTCGGTTATTATGGCACGAATGATGGTTGCTCAACTATCTAAACAATCTGCTTTTATGAGTGTTTTACTGTTGCCTATGCAGCAATTTGCATTTGTGCAGATGGTACGAGCTTGGTGGCGAAGCCATAAAAGAGGAACCTTAGTATGGAAAAACAGAGAAATAAATACCAACAAATGATTTTCAGAAGTTTTTTTCTGTTTTTATTACCATTTCTTTTTGTTGTAAACACTTGCTCAGCAAATTCGTCGATATATGACGATAGGCTTTACAATTGTTTCGTTTTAAGTGATATGCTGGAGTGGCAAAATGTAATTACTGATTTGGAGAAGGAGTTTGAAAAGACCAAGAGTGCTAAAGTTGAATTTCAACTACTTCACGCCCAGTATGGTTTTATTGGATTTTTATTAGGTTCAAAACGTACTTCGTTGGGTGAGGAGTACATTGCAAAAGCCGATAAGCATATTGCCAGTTTACTAAAATCGAATCCTAAATGGGTTGAAGTTATGGCCTTGGAGGCGGCCATAATAGCCTACAAAATATCTCTCCGACCATACAAGGCTCCTTTCCTTGGACCAAAAAGTATAAGTTTAATTGATGATGCCTTGGAACTCGACCCTAATAATACTTATGCATTGATTGAAAAAGGCAACTCCAAGCATTATGCACCTTCGTTTGTTGGAGGAAGCCCAACAGAAGCAATTGTAAACTATCAAAAAGCAATTACAAACATAAAAGCCTCCAGTAAAACAAAAACCTGGTGGTACCTAAACACCTTAACCCAATTGGCCTTAGCTGCCGAGAAGGCAAAAAACTACACGCTGGCATCCAAAACCTACAAGGAGATTCTTGCCATTGAGCCCAATTTTAAATGGGTGAAGGACGGGCTGTATCCAAAGTTCTTGAAAAAGACGGCTAAAGGGTAGTGGAACAATTAAACTGGATAAGTTAATAAGTTATTAGTTGTTTAACTCTTCCATTATCAAATTGACTAATTTTCAAATTTGCTAATTGCCAAATTGATTATACTTTCGCACCTTGAAAATCCAAATTATGAAAAAGATATTTACTTTCGCTTTAGGAGTATTTTTGGTTTACTCCAATTCAACAATAGCTCAGGATTCATTGGCAAAGGCTCAAACTATTGAGGTAAAACAGAAAGTTTGGGCAACCATTTTTGCATCATACTATACAACGGTTAAAAGTGAGTATAAGCCAAAAAGTGCTTTCGAAATGCCTACAGCATTGTTTGGCTATTCAGCAACTTTCTCCGATAAACTGAAAGCCACTCTTATTTACGATGTTACCCGAACCACCAACGCAATTAAGGTAACCGATGAGAATGGTGACCCAATGAACGTTACCTATAACGAGGGTAGTAAGTATACTGCTTTCCTAAAAATGGCAGAGATAAAGTATTCACCCGCACGTTTTATCGATTTAAGAATTGGTCAACTTTTGAACACGCAGTACCTTACAACTCAGGATAAATTTTGGGGTTACCGTTATATCTACTTTACATACCAAGAGGTTCATCGTTACGGAAATCCTGCGGATTTTGGTGCGCAGGTCGATTTGAAGTATGGCGATAAGTTGCTGAACCAAATCTCGGTAACCAATGGCGATGGTCCATTTAAAAGTCAGGATGAAAACGGAAAGTTTCTTTACTCCAATAACCTGGAGTTATACCCAGTTAAGGGACTTATTTTAAAGCTGTATGCCGACTATTCTCCAGTGTCTGATACTGCAAAGGTAGCCAAGGATAAGTATACCTTTTCGGCATTTGCAGGCTACAAAACCGATAAGTTCCGTGTTGCTGTGGAGTACAACAAGGTTGTAAATTATGGTTATAGAGAAAATGCCGATTACTATGGTTTTTCAACCTTTGGTTCCTACACAATCAATCCAAAATTTGATGTGTTGATTAGGTACGATTATATAAACCGTTCATTGCCTCTGAATTTGGAGAAAGCGCACTTAATAATTGCAGGGGTACAATATCAACCAATAAAGAATTTGCTATGCTCAGTTAATATCCGTAATCTAAGCCCTGCTGATAGATTGATGGTTTACGGTAGTTTTGGGATAACATTCTAACAAACAAGCCCCGCATTGCGGGGCTTGACTCGTATTACGATTTCTTCTTTTCTTCAACCACTTTGGCTTCGTAGCCAAGCTTTTTAATTGCTTCTGCAATTTTCTCTGGAGTTGTTTTGGTTTCGTCGTACTTAACGGTTACCAGCTTCTCATCTAGCGAAGCAGTTACTTCCTTCACACCTTTCTCAAAGGCAATATCGCGCTCAATTTTAGCCTTGCACGATTTGCAATGCATGCTAACCTCGTAAACTACAGTTTTATCAACTTTTTTCTGAGCGTAAGTTTCTGTGGTAGTTGCAACCATAAGGGCTATACCCATAAGCACAAATATTAACTTTTTCATTTTCTTAATTTTTATTTGGTTTGATAATTTATTTATTGTTTTGCAGGATATCCCAAAATATCCAGTTTCTTTAAGATAGTGCTTTTAACACTATCATCGTTGTAGGTAACGGTTACGGTAGCAGTTGGCAAATCAACCTCAACACTTGTAACACCTTGTATGCTCGAGAGTCCAGTTTTAACTGCATTTGCGCATCCCATACATTTCATATTGCTTACAATCAATTTTTCTGTTTTCATAATTATTTAGTTTTATCGGTAACATTTTTTTGTTTCTGTCATACTGAACTTGTCGAAGTATCTTTTCTTTAGATTTCTCGCTTCGCTCGAAATGACAATCATAGTCATATAATCTTATTAATAAGTCATTATTTCCACATTGAAATTCTGATACCAGCATAGTACTTAGCCCCAGTAATTGGTCCCCAAACCTGCGATGCGTCAAAGTACTGATTGTATGGATTCTCTGGGTATATTATTGGGTTATGCTGTACAAAACCAGTTAAATTTTCCACTCCAACATAAAGATCCCATTTACGGAACAATTTTGTTAGCTGAAAGTTCATTGTGGTGTACGAGGGGAAATTCATTCCCATTTGTACGTCAACAGGGTAACCATCCATATTTGGTAAACGACCGCCACCGTTTAGTTGTATGGTGTAATCGAACTGCCATTTTTTCAATGGGGTTTTATAGCTAATGCTAACTAAACCTTTATTTCTACTAACTAATGGCTTTTGCTGTAACTCACCATTAATTGTGGTTTTAACATCGTTTATCCTGTAGGCCATTGTTAAATCGAGCCCTTTAACAGGTTGAGTGTTAATCTCAATCTGATAGCTATTGGAGTACGATTTACCATCGAGATTGTAGAAATAGACCGATGTGGCATCTCTATCAGCATCAACTATGTACTGGTTCTCGAAGTTTGTGTGGTAGTAATCTGCACTAATAGTGAGGTTTTTGTCCCAAACTTTATACCTCTGAGTGATGTTTAGCCCATAGTTCCATGCTTCCTCAAGTTTCGCATCTTCTTCAAAAACAAACTGCCTATTGCTTGCGAGCAAATTACTATTTTCAGATACAGCCGAAGGATATCGATATCCTTTACCCGCGCTGGCTCTTAAAGTTAGTTGTTCCCATGGTTTATACATTGCGTGGAATCGGGGAGTGGTAAAGTAGCCAAATTTACTATGATGGTCAACCCTATAGCCAGCCATTAGTGTAAGCATTTCTAGGTGTTTGTATGTGTACTCTGCGTAAATACCAGGCACTCTTTCGTATCTATTAAGGTTTAATCCATTTAGGCTTTCTATATAACCATCGTAGTTAAAGTTAATTCCCGATTTTATGGTATGATTTGTATTTCCAATGTACGTAACAAAAATCAGATTACTATGGTAGCTGTTTTGTCTTGCATCGTAGGTTCTTGGTCCGTAGTTCGATGTTTGGTCGTGGTAAGTAAATGCATTTATCCATCCCAAGCTGGTTGATGGTCTATCAAATATATATCCTGTTTTGCTGAAAGCCTCAAATCGATTTGTGTTAACATCAATTCCGTAAGGATTTCCTAGGGTTTGCTCTGTGTTTCTGTTGTAATCAACTTGTCCAGCCAAACGTTTTTCCTGCAGAAATTTAACTCCAATATTCGATTCAAACTTTTCGCCTTGGTACTTCCAACGGTTAAATAGATGGTACTGCGTGGTTAGCGGATGGTCAAGGAATTCATCGTTATTGTGGTCAATTCTGTTTCCTAAATGCGAACCGTGAGCCAGAATCATTGTCGATACCTTTTCGTTTACATCAACAGCATAGTTTGCGTTGAATTCAGTCATCCCAAGATTATTAGCGTAAAGATTAAGGTGCATTTTTTCCTGCTCCCAGGGTTTCTTATACTCAATGTTGATTTGACCAGTGATACTTTCGTATCCATTTGCCACCGATGCCGTACCTTTCGATACTTGAATGGATTCCATCCAAGGGCCTGGAACGTACCCAAGGCCATATGCCGAAGCCAGTCCACGAAGGGTTGGTACATTTTCAAATTGCATCTGTGTATATATGCCTGCTAATCCAAGTAGTTGAATTTGTTTAGCACCTGTAACCGCATCGCTGTACGATACATCCACCGAGGCGTTAGTCTCGAAACTCTCTGAAAGGTTGCAGCAAGCCGCACGCTTTAGTTCATTGCTTGTTATAACCTGAGTTTGAATTGGATTTAATCGTTGCAGGTGAGTGCCCGGTACTGTTTTGGTAACAGTAACACCCTCAATAGTATTCTCCTGCATTAGAGTATGTTCAACAATCTTGGTTTTAAAATCCACCGAAATAGTATCGGTTTTAAAACCAATAAAGCTGATAACAATTTTGTCGAACCCTTTAACGGCTTGGAGCATAAAATGCCCATCGGAATCGGCCGATGTTCCAGTTGTGCTACCTAACCAAATGATATTTGCCCCAACCAAGGGCGATATATTGCCTTTATCGTCCTTACCGTAAATATGCCCGTGAATTATATCCTGAGCAATACCTGCGCTAGTAATTAGCGATACGGTAAAAAGCAAGGCAATTCCTTTTATGTACATTGATTTTATCGCTTTCATAGTTTTTAAGTTGATAATAAATTAATGAACTTTCCATTGAACAATGGAAATAACTAATCAACTCGAGTACATGACTCGATAACTAAGAAATTGTGTCGGAGATTTTAAGTGAATTGAGGCTGATAAGTAATGCTTTCCCCCACAAAATTAAAGGTGGGGAATCTGATTCTGAGTAGGATTTAAGGGAAACATCAGGGCTAACCTGTTTTTCAGTATGAACATTTGGTTCTACTAATGCTATTAGAATCTTAGTAAAGTTGATGTTAGTAGATAAAACAGGAACAATATCGTTCAGTTTAATTGAGACCTGCTCATTGTTACAGCCACAACTTCCCGATTCGTTGCTTATTACCTCTACTTCCTCAAAATCGCAGCAGCTATGCTGAATGTTATTGGTTGTGTGCATCTCGCAACCAACCTGATTGTAGATGGAGAATTCGGTTTTACCCTCGCAATCGCAATGATGCAGGAAAATAGTTAACCCACTCGATGCAACAATCAGAACTGTTGCAAGGGGCAAGGCTACGACTATTTTTAGAAACTTTTTAAGCATCATTACAAAGTATTACTCAACTTGTAAACGACAAAAAAACAAAATTGTTTACAGGCTATGATTCTTTTTTAATTCTTTAACAGAGCAACTGCCACTGGCACAGCCTGCGCAGCCACCACTACTCTTGTACTTTGGATTAAAAACTCTGTAAATTGAGTAGAATGTATAACCCAAAGTCGCGGCAAGTATAATATAAACTAGTATTTCCTGAATCATCTTTTTCTTTGTTTAGTGACTAGTGAGAGGTGATTTGTGATGTTTAATAACTTGTCACTTGTTTCTCGTCACATGTCACCATATTTCTAAAATCCCATCAAACTTCCAACCTGATAAACCGTAAATGCTACCACCCAAGCAAGTCCTGTTGTAAATAATAT
>CAZTVB010000134.1:0-6974 GCA_964616315.1 uncultured Rikenellaceae bacterium | reverse complement strand
TGCCAGTAGGTTCGCTCCTGAGCCAGTGAGAAAACCGCCTGCAGAAACATTTATTTGGAATAAATTCTGTAAAACTAAATTCCGGCCAAAGTTATTACGCTTATCTCCACCACTTGCGCCATAAACTGCGGCCACAACCATAAATATTGGGAGTAGAATTGCTGCTTTAGCAGTAGTAGCTGAAATAAAAGCCGAAAGCACGATATTAATAATCATGAAGCTGAAAAATATCCATGACGCATTTTTCCCAAAACGAACAATAAACCATAGCGCAAACCTCTTTGCCGCTTGAGTTTTGACCAGCATACTGGCAAGTACGAACGAAAGGATATTAAGCCACATAACAGGATGCCCTAGTTGATGATACGCATCAATTTCCGAAGTAATACCTGTTAGTACCATTGCAACTATGAGCATTAACGACGTTAAATAGTTAGGGATTGCCTCTGTTATCCAAAGAACTATTGATGCAGCAAAAATTGCCAACATGGCATAGTTAATCCTTGAAAATCCTGCGCTTCCGAGTTCATTAAACCGCTTAAGCGCTGTTTTGCCTAGAAGTTCGGGGCTTATATTGTTTAAAAATGATATGTCGGCAAAGAAATAGATGAGAATAAATGCAATAATAGCCAAAGGGCCACCCGCAATGGCCATGTATTTTTCAAAACCCGTTTTTTGCTTTTGGGGTAATTTCTCAACTCTGTAGTTGTTCATGTCAAGGATATCGAATCCTTTTCTTGTGTCAGCCATTGCTTTACCTCGTTAAAGTGATTATTCAAAATTACGTAAACAATGGCAGCAAACGAATATTTACTGCCATTGTTTGAATCTACCGCCTAATTTACCAACCTTTATATGGATTTTTCATCAACATTGAATTGTAGTAACGGGCATCGCCTGTTACTTCTTGTCCAATCCAGCTTGGAGTTTCAAAGGATTCTCCTTCTGAACTTAACTCAATTTCAGCAAGAATAAGCCCTTCGTTCTCGCCATAGAACTCGTCAACCTCAAAGGTGTGTTTGCCAACAGGAACAAGGAATCGGGTTTTGTCAATTACCCCTGGTTCACAAATCTTAAGGAGCTCGTTAACCTCCTCAACTGGAATTTCCTTTTCCCACTCGTAACGGCTTGCACCCGACTGGCTACCAATTCCCTTAATAGTGATAAATCCTTTATCGCCTTTTACTCTAACCCTTACAGTCCTCTCAGGAACCGATGAGAGGTATCCCTGGATTATTCTGGTTGATTTTGTTGCTAGTGACTTAAAATCACCCTTAACCAGAAACTTGCGTTCTATTTCTTGTGCCATATCCTAAAGTGTTATTCGTTTGCCAAAGGTTTGTCAGTCATGCCAATTACACGCTTAATTGCCTGTAAGTAGTTTATGTTTTCAACACCCTCAAGACCAATGTCTTTAATGGTTTTTTTGATGTCTTCAATCTCTGTAGATTCTGAGTTAATGGTCATAACCTTAGCTCCATTAATCAGAACAAAGCCATACTCGCAAATGGTATCGTTTACCATGTAGCCTAGTCGTTGTTTGTGAACACGAACTGCAGCTAGGCTAGAGTGGTGCTTAACAATGGCCATGAACTCATCGTAAGTGTATTCGTCCTTTTTAAGCAGTGGGGCATCAACCTGAAATGCAGGAAAAACTTCGTCTAGCAATACTTTCTTGGAGATTGGGAACTCGGCTTTCATTAATGGATTCCATTGCTCAAGACCATCCACTGTTTGAACGTAGGTTTTGATATCCATTTTGCCATCGCGGATTTTGGTGTTGTTTATATCGTTTGTGCTTGAAACAATGTAAATCTCGTCGGAGTGGCGCTCCCAAACTTTTTCAGGAACAGGAGCCGATAAACGGGCCATACGCTTTGCTGCGTTATCGAAATTTTGACCGAATGAGCGGAATTCGAACCTAGGTTTGGAGATTTCTCCAATTTTCATTTCATCTTTTGCCATTTGTTTAAATTTTAATTTTTATTCTGTGTAATGTGCTTCTTAAATCGCTTACTATCCATGCCGTACTATTCTGCCTGTCGATTGCAACTCCTTCGGCCTGCTCAACATCAATTGGCTGACTGGCAATTAAGCCGCCACTCAATGTGCAGTGGTAGAGGGTTTTCGACTCGTCACTAACTATCCATAAGGTATCATCGGTGCTATCGTAATCAATTCCCGAGTAATCGTTTGCAAACGAAAGGGAGTACTGTGTCCATAAGTTCGTTGAAATATGGTACGCTATTAAAGCACCCGGGCTTTTCTCAACAAGAATGTATAGAATATCGCCATTCTTTGCTAAACCCTCAAATCCGGACGATGCAATTGTGTTAACATGAACCGATGTGATGGATTTTATTTGTACCCCGTCGGTTGTTAAGTGGTTTATTTTCTGTAAGCCCTCTTCAACTACCCATATTTCGCCGTTGGTTTTATCAACATCAATTCCTTCCAGGTCAACTCCTACAAAAGGCAATTCCTCAAGAGTTACTCCTTTAAGTGATATTTTGTAAACTTTCCCAGTGTTATCGCTAACAGTGTAAAGAGCATCCTTGTTCTGCGAAAAGGCTAACCCCGATGGCTCTAAAATATTTAGGTTGATAACTGTATCGGTTTGTTCAATAGGGGGCTTAATAATATCATAGGTTTCATCGCGAACGCATGAGAACGTTGCAATTAAACCTAGAATTGATATTAGAATAACTAAGCGATTCATTATTGCAAGTTTCGTAATTAGTATAAAAGTAAGCTGCGGAAAAGCAGCTTACTTTCTGGTTGACAACTATTTGCTTGATGGATTTACAGTTCCCTTTGTAAATGAGGTTTGAACGCTCCAATCGCCTGTTGCGTTTGGAACTCTAGCGTAACTTCCGTCAGTAGGGTGTCCCGATGCACCGCCTAGATTTGAGGCTGTTTTTTCAAGAAGACTCAATACAATATCCGTGGAGGTTTTTAGTTCTAATTTTACAGCTGCTGTATTAGAAATTCCAGCTGTTAATACTCCGTAGCCTGTGTCTGAGGTACCCAATGTTGGAACAATAATATAACCTCCTGCAGGTATTGTCTTTCCTGCAGCAGCAGTCCATATTGGAGTTGCAGTAACCCCGTTCTTTATTAATTTAATTCCACTTATATCAATTTCTTGCGTTGTTGGATTATGTATCTCAATCCAGTCATCGTCTGGAGTCTGCTTACCACAAACCTCATTTAAAACAATTGGGCCAAGAACCGAGTAAGAGTCAGGTGTTGTCGCTCCATCTACAGGTAGAGTGGCAACTAAACTTGGCGAGTTTTGGGCTTCGATATAGTATGAAACCAAACTAGGTGCAGGTTGTTGAGGAATGGACGCGCTATATGAGTCTCCCGAACCTTTTGTCATATCAATTGATGTAAAACTTCCTGAGCCAACTTTGTAGTATAATTTAACTGTACCGGTTGGAATTACTCCTGTTACATCTGCACTAACTATTACTTGATCCAAAGAAGTTGGGGTTGCTGGTAGTTTTGCCATATTTGTAATTGCAGGTGTGCCAGCCACTGTGTACGCTGCCGGAGTTGTAAGCGCATCTGCAGGCGAGTAGGTTGTTAAACTTGAAGCATTTGTAACTTTGATATAGTACGAAACAACGTCGCCAGCCGATTGAGCGGGTATGTTGCCGCTATATAAATCCCCAGTATGCCCCATGGTAACAGTGTTATAGCTACCCGAGTTTACTTTATAGTATAGTTCTGCAGTTGTTATGCCCTGAACGTCAGTAATAGTTGCACTGACGGTTACTACATCGGAAGGTGTTGGAATTGGAGGCGATATGGCCATCCCTGTAATTGATGAAAGCGATGATACTGTATAACTGGCTGGAGTTGTTGGTGCGGTGGCTGGTGCGTATGAAGTTAACGAAACATTGTTTGTTGCCTCAACATAGTACGATACAGCCGTAGTAGCAACCTGAGCAGGAATGTCGGCACTGTAAACGTTTCCAACGTTTGTCATGTTTACGCTGGTGTATGAGCCCGAATTTATTTTGTAGTAAAGTTTTACTGAGGTTAAGGTGCCTGCGTCGGTTATTGTTGCGCTCACTTTCACAACGTCCGTTGCACCGGGTGTTGCAGGGTTTATTGCTAGTCCAGTAATTGCTGGAGGGGCAGCAACAGTATAAGTGTTAGGTGTTGTAGGTGCGCTTGCAGGGGCATAGGATGCTAGCGAAAGATTGTTTGTAGCCTCAACATAGTACGAAACAACGCTAGCTGATGCTTGGGCTGGGATTGTGCCGCTATAAACATCGCCAACATTTGTCATGTTCACTGAGGTGTAACTTCCGGCATTGACTTTATAGTAAAGTTTTACGGTGGTTAAACCCTGAGCATCTGTAATTGTTGCGCTAACAACAACCGCATTGGTTGCGTTTGGCGCAGTTGGGTTAATTGCTAGGCCTGAAATGGATGGTGCAGATGCACTATTTGGGGCATTTTTAGTAACAGTTGTTAATATTTCCCATGTAGAACCGCCATCTGTGGTGCGGCCATAAGAAGTAGTGGCTATTGGCATTGCAGGAACTACCTGATGGTCTATTTCAAACCCGGCTGCACTTTCGAGCCATACCTCATCGCCGCTACTTGATAAACCAAAACTTGAGCCTTCGGGATTTGCTGTAGTTGCATTGTCAACAGTTATAACATAATAACCCTTTGCACCAATGGAGGTTCCATTAGGAATGAGCATTTTTGGTTTTGAACCGCTCTGTCCTCCTGAATCGTAAATTTTATATCCCGAGATATCAACCGCTGTATTAGAACTGTTATATAACTCCACCCAATCTTCATTTCCAGCAACACCCCTAGAGAAAATTTCATTCATAACAATTGCTGGAGCACCTACTGTGTACGCTTGTGTAGATGTTGGTGCGTTTGCAGGGTATAGCACTTTTAGGTTGGATACATTTATTGCTTCAATGTAGTATGTGACCACAGTATCTAAGGGTTGAGCAGGAATTACTGCACTATAGGAGGGGGCTGTGCCAGCAGTCATGTCAATGATTGCAAACTCAGCTGTTGACGAGTTCCTGTAGTATAATTTTGCTGATTTTATCCCCTTCAAATCACTAATGTTAGCGGATATGGTTACATTGTCAGTTGCGCCAGGAGCAAGAGGATTCCTTGTAACATTCTCAATTGTTGGTGGTCCAACGTAAATGTCATCTTTTACACATGCAGTAATTAAATATCCTGCAATGGAAAAAAGAATAAGTCCTAGTAATATTTTTGTTTTCATATCGTGATGTTTTTTTAAACTTTTAGAAGTCAATTTCGCACCTGAATTGAATAAAACTGTAGTCGTCTCCCGATTTACCATCGCTATCAACAACTTTAGTGTAATCGGTGGTTAGATTTCCTAACGCATCATGACCTACATAAAGTTTGCCCTTGCCATTTGCGTACCTATCGTGGTTAATCATTGTGTAGTTTAGCATAAACTTCACATTAGGGTTAGCGTGGTAAGTAACACCATAGGTGAATGCATTGGCGCTACCTCCCATAATGTTAGCAGTTTTATCGTTAAGGTTTACATAGTCATAGCGGAATGCCAATTCTATATCGCCCCATTTACGTCCACGGGTAATTTGCGAGAATTCGCCTTCTTCCTCGTTGTAATTATACTTACCACCAAATACTAAGTACGATAAAGAGGCATAAATTGCATTAGCTTTATAGTCTTCGTAGCCTGTTTTTCTGTTTAACTTGGTGTTAATATATTCGCTCGAGAACTTAATGTTGTTGTATGCAGCGGACAGCTCGCTTCCGAAAATTGAGTAATTTTCCACAAAAGGAATATTGTCGGTATCTAAGTATTTTTTCCGGCTGATGTTGGTCATGTCGCGCATCGATATTCTGTAGGCATTTTGAACCTCCCAACTGGTTTTTGGCTTGCGCCAAGAAGCAGCTACTCCTAAATGGATTAGCTTGTGATCTTTGTTGATAGGACGAAATACCAACTTTCCAGTATAGGAAATGCCTTCGTCTGTTCCATTGGCCTTGTTCTCGTCCTGTGACCATGTTGTTACTTCAGCGTTTTCTACATCCTGAAAATGAACGCCGGCTACAATTAAGTAACGGGTATCCCATTTTGAAACATTAAAACCAAGCTGACGTGCAGGTGCAAACGCTGTCATATATGGTTCCTCTATGAAAGTTTGATACCTTGATGTTGTTGTTGTCTCCATAGATATTGGCTCCTTAAAGTACCCTGCTTTAAAGTAATACTTATGAGGATCGGATCTGTAGCCCAAAAATGCATCCTTCACATCCAGATTTCCACCCGAAAAATTCAAGTCAACCTCTCCAGTCCAATGTTTATATAGAACTGTTTTCATTGCAAAACGCAAGCGACGAATGGTAACACCGTCTCCAAGTTTGTTGTAAGTGTCATTATCGAAATACTTTGCTCCATCAAAATTAACCCTTAGGTCGAACCATGTTTTGTATGATTGATCTGGAGCTTCAAAAACCAAAATGCCGTTCCGACTTTCTCCAGTTAAAGGGAGTCGATCAACCTGTTGTCCGTAAGCATTGAACCTCACATTCGACTCCAAAGTAACATTAACAACTGATCTGTTATTAATATTAATGTCCATTATATCGTAATTGGGATGAACAAAAACAAGTTGTCCTGAGGTGTTCGTACCCACCTTTACAGAAAAATATCCGTTTGCATCGGTTGTTCCGGCAATTTCTTTTTCGCCTTTTACCCTAATCTTAACATCGCTTACAGGTTTACCGTCAATGCTAGACGTTATTGTTCCTGTTACGTTATGCTCTTGTGCCAGGACTTGGTTAATTGTAGACCAGCCAATCACTAAAAGCAGAACAAGAATGATTTGTTTAGTTTTTCTCATACCGTTAAAGTTTATAGGTTATTAATAAATTCAATTAAGTTGTCGCCTTTATTTAGGTTGATTTTTTTTCTTAGTCTATAG
>CAZTVB010000133.1:0-6989 GCA_964616315.1 uncultured Rikenellaceae bacterium | reverse complement strand
TGTAACTCACGATATGCTTGGTATTACTCAGGAGTTCTCTCCTCGTTTCCTTCGTCGTTATCATAATTTATTTGTGGAGATGACTGGCTCGTTTCAGTCGTATATAAAGGATGTGAAATCGAAAGATTTTCCTAACGAGAGGGAACAGTATTAGAGTTAGAATATTCAATAAATAGAAATAATGGATTTTACTTCGGATAGAGTTCTTTTTGAGGACAACCATTACATTGCTGTACAGAAACTTTGTGGCGATATTGTGCAGGAAGATAAAACTGGCGATGAGTCGCTGCTCAACATGGTTAAGCGCTTCATTAAGGCGCGCGATGCCAAACCGGGCAATGTTTTTCTTGAGGTAACCCATAGGATTGATAGGCCTGTTAGCGGCGTGGTTCTGTTTGCAAAAACAAGCAAGGGCTTAAGCCGTATGAATAATTTGTTTCAGGAAGGTAAGATTGGGAAAAAGTACTGGGCTGTTGTGAAAAATCGTCCACCGCTCGATTCCGATTTGCTGGTGCATTATCTGGTTCGCGATTCAAAAAAGAATAAATCCTATGTGTATCCTAGAGAAGTGCATGGCTCTAAAGAGGCGAAACTGAAATATAGGCTTGTAGGAAAGACTAAAAACTATTTCCTGTTGGAGATTGAGTTAATAACAGGTCGCCATCATCAAATCCGTAGTCAACTATCCAAGATTGGTTGTCCAATCAAGGGCGATTTGAAGTACGGATACGATAGGTCTAATGCCGATGGAGGAATTCATTTGCACTCTCGGATGTTCGCATTTAAGCATCCTATGACCGAAGAGGATGTTGTTGTTCTTGCCCCACCGCCAAAGGATGCCATCTGGGACGAGTTTTTGGTTCTGAATATTGATTAACCGTTTCTGCCACCCTGAACTTGTTTCAGGGTTTTTTCTTGAAAAAATGTCATAATTTAAAGCGAAAGATATAACCACTAAGGCGCTCTAGGTAAATCACAAAGGCGCTTAAGTGGAGAATTTAATATTTACTTTATGTTCATTAGCGCACTCCTTTGTTGCCTTTGTGGTAAAATCAACCCTTATTTAGCAATTGTTATTCCTTTGCTTTAACACTTTTTTCAACTTTCTTTCCTTCAAGTACTTTTAACTATTGTAAGGTTTAATACTTTTGTGTCATCAAAATAAAATTGAGATGAAGAGGTTTTTCATACTTATATTGCTTGGGGTTATTGTTGCAAATTCGTTTGGACAGTCAAAGATCAGTCGTCAGGAGTATATTTCCAAATATGCCGATATTGCCATTAGGCAGATGAAACAGTACGGTGTGCCTGCCAGCATAATTCTTGCACAGGGCATGCTCGAGAGCGACAACGGGAATAGTTCTTTAGCAACAAAGGCAAATAACCATTTTGGTATAAAATGTCATAAGGATTGGACTGGTCCCACAATGTATCACGATGATGATAGGAAAGATGAGTGTTTCCGAAAATATAAAAATTCCGAGGGTTCGTTTATGGATCACAGTTTGTTCTTGAGGGGAGGACGTAGGTATGCCTCGCTTTTCGATTTGGAATCGACCGACTACAAGGGCTGGGCTCATGGATTAAAAAAGGCAGGTTATGCTACAAATCCTAAGTATGCGGAGATGCTAATCAAGATTATAGAGGAGAACGAACTATATAAGTTTGATAAGGGTATAACTGTTGCTGTGGAGTCGCCACGTAAAGGAACAGGCCAGTTGGTAGATGTGGATGGTTTTGCCATTGACATTTACAAAACACGTCAGGTTTATACCCGTAACAGAATAAAGTATATTATTGTTAAAGAGGGCGATACCTTTGAATCGCTTACAACGGAACTAAGCCTGATGCCTTGGCAATTATTTAGGTATAACGATTTAACCAGAGACTCTTCCTTGCGTGTTGGTCAGGAAATATACATTCAGCCAAAGCGCTGGAGGGCAGAACGAAATCATTCTGTCCATACAGTGGATACTGGCGAAACTATGTACAGCATTTCGCAGATGTACGGGGTTAAATTAAAATCGCTTTACAGAAAAAATCGAATGAAGGTGGGAGAGGAGCCTGAAGTTGGTCAAACTATCAATTTAAGGAAAAAGAAAGGATAGTTAAATCATTCGTAAGAATTTGGCATTGTGCCATCCCCTGAGGAATTCATCAATCTGCATGGCTTTTTTGCCTGCTTGCTGAATGGTGTGTATATCTACAAGGCCATCTTGACAAGTTACCTGTAAATATTTTTTTCCATCGGTTTTGATGAACCCACAATCATTGTTTGTCGATTGATTTATTGTTGAGGTCTTGAATATTTTTACTGGAATTACACTTTCAGCGCCATCAACAGATACAACCATCTCGCTCCAAGCAGCGGGGTATGGACTTAATCCACGAATAAAGTTGTGAACTTGAATATAGGATTTGCACCAGTCAACTTTACAGGTTTCTTTGAAAATTTTTGGTGCGGATTTTAGTTCTCCTACCGCCAATTTATTTTGAGGAGTATGGGTGTAGGTTCCTTCTGCTAACTTTTGAATGGTTTTCACAACCATTGAACCGCCAAGGAGCATCAGTTTGTCGTGAAGTTCGCCAGCAGTTTCGTTTTCGTCAATTTCAACCTCAAGTTGGTCGATAATATTGCCTGTGTCTATTTCCTTGTCTAGTAGGAATGTGGTGAGCCCTGTTTTCTTCTCGCCATTGATTACAGCCCAGTTTATTGGTGCAGCACCTCTGTACTGTGGTAGTAACGATGCGTGTAGGTTGAATGTACCTAGTTTTGGCAAACTCCACACAGTTTCAGGTAGCATCCGGAATGCAACAACAACAGTAATATCAGGGTTCAACTCCTTGAGTTGATTGCCAAAATCCTCGTTTCGGAGTTTTTCGGGTTGAAGCACCAACAGACCTTTTTCCGCTGCAAATTGCTTTACAGGCGAGGATTGTAATTTCTGTCCGCGTCCTACAGGTTTATCGGGAACAGTTACAACAGCAACTACATCGTAGCCTGCATCAACAATTGCCTTTAATGGTTCAACGGCAAAGTCTGGTGTACCCATATAAACTATCCGAGGCGAGGTCATTTTGCATTAGGTTTATTAGTTACTAAGTAATTAAGTGAATAGGTAAATGAGCGAATAAGTTATTATTGACCTATTTTCTGATTCTCTTATTAGCTTATTTTTAAATTACCAAATTCTCAAATTGTACTATTTATGCTTGAAAAGGTTGATGTGCCCCATCTTCTCGTGCTTGGTTTTTAGGTAGAACTCGTTGAAAGGATTTGGGGGTATAACAATCGGTATATTTTCTGTAACATGAAGTCCATATCCCTCTAGGCCTTTCATCTTTTTTGGATTGTTGGTTATCAACCTCATGTTGCAAACGCCAACTTCGCGTAAAATACTAGCACCAACGCCATAATCGCGCTCATCATCTTGGAAACCAAGTTCAATGTTTGCTTCAACTGTATCGCGTCCTTCTTCCTGTAGTTTGTAAGCATGAATCTTGTTGAACAGTCCAATTCCACGGCCTTCTTGGTTAAGGTAAACCAATACTCCTTTGCCCGCATTATCAATTAATCGCATTGCCTCGTGGAGTTGAGGCCCGCAATCGCATCGGTACGACCCGAAAATGTCGCCAGTTACGCAAGAGGAGTGAACACGTACAAGGATGCTTTCATCCTTTTCCCATTCACCTTTTATTAGGGCAACGTGTTCCAGTCCGTTTGATTTTTGACGGAATGGAATTAGTTTGAAGTCACCAAATTCAGTTGGTAACGATACTTGAACGCCTTTTTCAATAATGCTCTCGGAGCGAAGCAGATGTGCAATTAAATCTTTTATGGAGATAATTTTAAGGTTGAATTTCTCCGCAATAACCATAAGTTGAGGTAAACGAGCCATGGTTCCATCGTCATTCATAATCTCAACCAAAACTGCACCCGGAGTAAGGCCTGCTAGTCTAGTGAGGTCAACGCCAGCCTCGGTATGCCCCGGGCGGCGGAGAACACCTTTATCCTTTGCCCTTAAAGGGAATATATGTCCGGGACGAGCTAAATCCTCAGGTTTTGTTTTTTTATCAACTAAGGCTCTTATTGTTTTTGCTCTATCGGAAGCGGAAATTCCAGTAGTGCAACCATGTCCTAGTAAGTCGACTGAAACGGTAAAGGCCGTATGATGTAACGCTGTATTTCTGCCAACCATCAATTCCAGTTCCAGCTCATCGCAACGTTTTTCGGGTAGTGATGTACAAATTAAACCCCTACCATGGATTGCCATGAAGTTTATTATCTCAGGAGTAATTCTATCTGCAGCGGCAATAAAGTCACCTTCGTTCTCGCGGTCCTCGTCGTCAACAACAATAATTACTCGTCCATTTTTTAGCTCTTCAAGGGCTTCCTCTATGGAGTTGAGTTTTATTGGTTGGTTGTTATCTATATTCATGGTATTAACGCTGGATTACTTTGTGTAATTTTTCTGCAAAAATAGCATAATGAATCGGATTTTTCTTCCAACTTTTATCATGTTTCCCTCTTTACCTTTTCCCATTTTACACTTTGTCTTTTGCTCAAATATTTTACAAGACCCTGTAATTGAGCGATGTGAATAATTATAAGATAATATGGAAGTGTGAATAGGTGCGATTGGTATCGATTGTTTTTTAACATGTACCCTGTTATTCCGAATACATAAAAGATTGATAGTAAAATAAAGGACATTACATAAAAAAATGTTTGGCTGTTAAATAGTATGGCAAGGTTTATTAGGGGAATCAATAGCACCGCTACAGGAACTATAGTCCACCGCAAAACTTTGTGAGATAGGTATTTGAATGTTAGGATGGGTTTTTTGAGAGGATTTAAGAGCGAAGGATTTCGGAAGAGAGTTTGAAATCCTCCAGCGGCGATTCTAATTTTACGTTTTTTTTCCTCCTCTAAACTTTCCGACCCTTTTTCGGATGTAACTGCGTAAGGGGAGTATTTAACCGAATACCCTTTTAGGGCTATTTGGGTAGATATTTCAAAATCGTCGAGAATTGTGTCGGGATTGATATCCGAATATAGTTCCGTTCTAATAGCAAATAGCTCTCCAGCAGCACTGAGGGTGGAGCCTGTTTCTGATTCTAATTTTTTAACAAGCGATTCATATCTCCAGTAAATACTTTCGCCAGAGGAACTGGTGTTGCCCGTAAATAAAACTTTTTTTTCGCCAGCTACGCAGCCTACTTCTGGGTTTTTGAATGGTTTAACCAATTCGATTAATGCGTTTGGATGGATGAAGGTGTTGGCATCGGAGAATATGGTTATAGGAGAATTAACAATTGCCATTGCTCTGTTTATTGCAGCGGCTTTTCCAAGCCTTTCTTTGCCATGAATGACATCTATCTCGCTATACTCTTTAAGGATTTCAGGTGTACCATCTGTGGAGCCATCTGTTACCCAAACCTGCCTTATCTTTTCACGTGGATAATTTAAAGATAGTGTGTTCTGAACTTTTTCTTTTACAATTTCACGTTCATTGTAGGCTGCAATAATTACTGTTATTTCGGGTAAAAAAATATCACTCTTAGAGTTCTTGGATTTCTTAAATAAAGAAACGAAAAGCAATAGTAAGGGGTAACCTATGTAGCTGTATAGTATGATGCAAGCCAGTATCCAGAATAGGTAAATAAAAATCATTGGACAAGGTCTTTATAAAACTGGGTTAGTTTATGAGCTAGGTTTATTGCATCATAATTCTCTGAGGCAAATTTCTGTCCCTCTTTAGCGATTTTTGTTATTGTATCGGGGGATTTAATAAGATTACAAGCCGAAATGGCAAAAACCTCCGGAGAGTCGGCTATAAGAATTTGTTCACCATGATTAGCTTCAATTCCTTTTGCAGCAATAGATGTGGCAATGATTGCTTTGTTCAGGAACATACCTTCAATTATCTTTACTCTAATTCCGCTGCCCGAGAGTAGTGGAACAACCATAATAGGGAATTTGCTTAGGAATTCGGCGGAGTCGGCCACTTGTCCATGGAAAACAATGTTTCTTTCAATTATTAGCCTTTCGGCTAACTCCTCGGGAGCATTCCTGCCAGCAATATGGAACTCAATATTAGGGATTTCAGATTGAATCCTTGGCCATACCCAATCAATAAACCATAAAAGCCCTTCTGTATTGGGGAGCCAATCCAGAGCACCAATGTAGCATATTGTCGGGTTCTCGTAAACTTCAGTGTCAAAAACCTTTTTATTGGGAAAGTAGCCCGCAGGAATTGTTATTGAAGGGTTATGAAAGTTGTTGCTGGTAAACCAATCTTTATCGGGGTTGCTAATGGCAACAAGGGCATCAACATTTTTGTTAATTCTTTTTTCGATTGATGCTATTCTTTTGGCAAGGAGTTGGAAGTACCATTTTTTCAGCTTATTATCGGCTTCAACCGACAAATTTTCCCATATGTGATGTTCCACATTGTGAGTTCGCATAACAATAGGCCCGTCGAATTCTTTCCGAATGGTATTGACATAGGAGATAAGGTATAATCCCTCCAGTTGCACCACGTCGAAGTTTTTTTCCTTAATTGTTCTGCGAATAATTCTTTTGAATGTGGGACTTAAATAACGCTGTATGTTATATGGCTTACGGGTGAAAATAAGGTTAAGGATGTAGCGGACTATGTTGTTTGAAAGAAATATGTGAAAAATCTCAAAATTGATTAAGGCATGAACCTCGGCCGGAATTCGCTCCATTGAGCCTGGGTGCTTAGGGGTGCTAAGGGTCAATACGGTTACATTATTGCCAGCCTTTGCTAATCCTAAGCACAAATTTAGAGTTGCTAATGTACCTCCATCAACAGGAGGGTAAGGTGGTTTATGGGCAACAACAAGAATTCTCATAGCTAATAGCAGTTTTTGGTTTTATTAACTATTATTTTTTATTGCTGCTTACATTTTTTGAATTTTTAGACTTGAACCGAACCAGTTTTTTTAACTTTTCAATGTAGAAG
>CAZTVB010000132.1:0-6989 GCA_964616315.1 uncultured Rikenellaceae bacterium | reverse complement strand
TATAAAATAATACGTTTGCATATAAAATATGAGTAACTATGAATAACAACAATAGATACAAATTTGAATCGCTCTCAAATGTTTTGATTGGTGAACTAAAATACGACAACTCTACCCTACTTCAATACGCTACCGATGCCTCTGCATACCGTGAAGTACCTTTGGCTGTAGCTATTCCCAAAACAAAAAACGATATTATAACTCTCATCAATTTTGCAAAAGGCAACAACCTCTCACTTATTCCACGCGCTGCAGGAACATCATTGGCAGGCCAAGTTGTTGGAAATGGAATTGTTGTAGATATATCTAAGCACTGGGGGCAAATTCTTGAGATAAATGCAGAAAATCATTGGGTTAAAGTTGAACCTGGAGTAATTCTAGATGAGTTAAATATGGCCCTTAAGCCCTACGGGCTTTTCTTTGGACCCGAAACATCAACATCAAACCGATGCATGATGGCCGGAATGGTTGGAAACAACAGCTGTGGCTCACACTCATTGATATATGGAAGCACTCGCGACCACCTTTTATCGCTTAAAATGATTCTTGACGATGGAGTTGAGTATGAATTTGGTGATTTAACAAAAGCCGAATTCGAAACTAAATGTGAACTCAACTCAAAGGAGGGCGATGTTTATAGATTTTTTAAGGATATCCTTGGTAACGAGAATAACAGGACTGTAATTATTGATAATTCACCTGACCCAACAATTAAAAGACGAAACACTGGATATGCATTAGATTTATTGGTTACAAACAGTTTTTTTTGTAGCGATAATCAAATATTCAACTTAAGTAAACTAATTGCAGGCAGCGAAGGAACTTTAGGTATCATCACTGAAATAACGTTGAACTGTGTTCAACTCCCACCAAAGGAAAAGGCTGTAGTTGCAGTTCACCTTAAAGAGCGAAATCAAGCATTTAAAGCAAATCTTATTGCTTTAAAATACAATCCATCCGCTGTTGAGATGATGGATAATGTTATTCTCAATTGTACAAAAGGAAACATTGAGCAGCAAAAGAATAGATTCTTTGTGCAGGGCGACCCCGGTGCAATTTTAATTGTGGAATTCTACAGGGAAACTAAAGAAGAGATTGAAATTGCCGCAAAAGTATTGGAAACTGAGCTTATTGCATCCAATATGGGTTACCATTTTCCCATTATTTGGGGTGCAGAAACAGGGAAAGTATGGGCTTTGCGAAAGGCAGGACTTGGTGTACTCTCCAATGTTGAGGGCGATGCAAAACCCGTTTCGCTAGTTGAAGATACGGCTGTTGCTGTAGACAAACTACCTGATTATATGGCGGAGTTTTCGCAAATAATGGCAAAGTACAACCTCGATTGTGTTTACCACGCCCATATAGGAACAGGCGAACTCCATTTACGACCTGTTCTGAATTTGAAAGACCAAAAGGATGTTGAGTTATTCCGCACCATCGGTCTTGAGGTTGCCCATCTTGTAAAAAAGTATAAAGGCTCCTTAAGCGGTGAGCATGGCGATGGACGTTTACGTGGAGAGTTTATACCAATTATGGTTGGCGAAAAAGTTTACAGTTTGATGAAACAGGTAAAGCAAACTTTCGACCCGCAAAATATTTTCAATCCGGGCAAGATTGTTGATACACCGCCAATGAACACTAATCTCAGGTATACTCCTGGTCAACAACCTCGAGAAATTAATACGATTTTCGACTTTAGTGCAGTTATGGGCATTCTGCGTGCCGCTGAGAAATGTAACGGTTCAGGTGATTGTCGCAAAACACACCTTTCGGGTGGAACTCTTTGTCCAAGTTACATGGCAACGCTTAACGAAAGCAACACTACTCGTGCTAGGGCGAACTTATTGAGAGAATTCCTAACAAACAGCACCAAAAAGAACCCTTTTAACCACAAAGAACTCTACGAAATACTAGACCTCTGCCTATCGTGTAAAGGATGCAAGAACGAATGCCCATCGAGCGTTGATATGGCCAAACTAAAGGCCGAATTTTTACAGCATTGGTACGATTCCAACGGAATTTCACTACGCAGTAGAATGATAGCGTATATCACACATATCAACCGATTGGGAAGTATTACTCCTCAAGTAACCAATTTTGTGCTATCAAATAATATCACCTCAAAAATTCTAATGAAGAGTTTGGGTTTTGAACCCAAGCGTACGTTACCATTGCTAAGCAAAACCACGCTTAAAAACTGGCATAAGAGAAATAAAACTAGCCAGCAATTCCCCAATGGATTAGTATATCTTCTCCCCGATGAGTTTACCAACTATAACGATTCGCATATCGGTATCAAGGCAATTGAACTACTGAACTCATTGGGTTACAAGGTTATTTTGGCTGATGTTTTCGAGAGCGGACGGACATACATCTCAAAAGGGTTGATAAGGACTGCAAAACGAATTGCCAACAGGAATATTGAAAAACTAAAAGATTTTGTAAGCGATGAAACCCCACTGATTGGAATTGAGCCTTCGGCAATACTCAGCTTTAGGGACGAATACCCTGATTTAGCTAACCCCGAGAACAGGTTAGCAGCAGTTTTGCTGGCAAAGAATGCATTGCTATTCGAGGAATTCTTCATGCGTGAGGTTGAAAAGGGTAAAATCAAAAAGGAACAATTCAAGGAGCAAAACATCAGCATAAAACTACACGGACACTGCCAACAAAAGGCAGTAGCATCAACTATACCAACCAAGGCAATGTTATCGTTTCCTAATGGTTATAATGTAACTGAAATCCCCAGCGGATGCTGCGGTATGGCAGGTGCTTTTGGTTACGAAAAAGAGCACTACGAGCTCTCCCTGAAGGTTGGTGAATTGATTCTTTTTCCCGAAATTAGAAAAACGCCCGAAGAAGTTGTTATTGTGGCACCAGGCACCAGCTGCCGCCATCAAATTACGGATGGAACAGAAAGAAAAGCATATCACCCAATAGAAATTATGATAAAAGCATACAAACCTTAAGAACTGAAATTTTTTTGTTATTATTTTAGCAGTATTCACAAAAAAATGTAAATTGCTTTGATTTTCTACTAACCATTTGTTAAACTTAAACTCTAACCAAATGAAATTAAAAATTAAACATCAGGAAGAATACTCTCGCTTAGAGTTAATCCTTAGAAGTTTTTTTGGAGCCCTTTACATTATGCTTCCACACGGCTTTCTTTTACTTTTCGTAGGACTTTGGGGTCAAATATTACAAATTGTTGCATTTTGGGCAATCCTTTTCACCGGAAAATACCCTAAGAGTTTATTCGATTTTCAAGTAGGTCTATTACGTTGGGGTATTCGGGTAAATGCCAGATACTATAACATATCCGATGGTTATCCAGCATTTGGAATAAAAGGTACCGATGAGTTCACCTCATTAGAAGTTGAATATCCTGAGAATGTTAGCCGTGGTTTAATGCTTGTACGCTTTTTCTTCGGTGGCATTTTCGTATATATTCCTCACCTATTCATTCTTTTCTTCCGTGGTATTTTTGTAATGATTCTTGTTTTCTTAGCATGGTGGATTGTTCTTTTCACTGCAAATTATCCAGAATCATTCCATAACTGGGTAGTAGGACAACTACGTTGGGGTACTCGCGTTAGTCTTTACATGAACTATATGACTGACAATTATCCAGCATTTACTGGCGACGAACTTCCTGAAGAGGTATAAAAACATTATAAATACTGATAAAGAGAAGTATTACACATACTTCTCTTTTCTTATGTCAAATAACTAAAATTTTAATTATGGAATTTCATCCAATACCACAGCCCGAAGAGGTTAGTGAAAGAGAGAAACAAGATGCAATGGGTGCATACCTTATGATGTTTGCAACAACTGCTTTAGGCTTACCATTGCCAATTGTTAACATGATTGCATCGGTGGTGTATTTTTTCGTAAACAAATCGAAAGGACGTTTTGTGCAGTTCCATTCACTACAATCGATGTATTCACAAATTCCAGTATCGTTGTTGAATAGTTACCTTATTGTTTGGACTGTTTATATATTTGCTAACGATGCTGCCTTCACTAATGTATTTTGGGGGTTATTGATTACTGCAGGTATCTTCAATCTTTTTTACTTTATTTTCAGTATTATTGGCGCAGTTAAAGCTTACCATGGTCGTTTCTACTATTTCTTGTTTTTTGGTAAAATAGCCTATATCCAAGCATACAAAATAAAAAACGAAACAGAAATTAAGCAACAGCAAATGAATATGCCCCCTAAAATGTAATTGCAATGAAAAAAGTACTTATTGAATTGCTTGTTCTTCTTGGTATTGGAGGTGTTCTATGGGCTATATTCGCAATATTTATTAAAATGCCCGAACGCCCTACATTAATATCTATTGAGAATGAGCGATCTATTGGCGAACGTTACGCTAACAGTATTCTACAACTTAATGGATTCAATGAGAAGAACGATTTGTATATTGATTCTGTTCTCGCGGTAACCGCTGATACCTTGAGAAATATTCAGGATGACGCAAAGTACGACTATAAGTTTATTCTAGTTGATAACGAAATGGTTAACGCCTTCGCCCTACCTGGAGGTTACATAATAATCACCACCGGATTAATCAAATTCTGCGAGACACCAGAAGAATTACTATCGGTTATATGTCACGAAATTGGACATATCGAAAAGCGTCATGTGGTTAGCAGGTTAGTAAAAGATATTGGATTAAGCCTTTTAACATCTAACGACCCTTATGTGTCGGGAGAGATTGCCAAAGAGTTACTTTCGCAGGGATACAACAGAGAGCAGGAGGAGGAATCCGATTTATTTGCCTGCGAACTGCTATTAAAGTGCAACCTTGAGCCCCGTGCAATGGCTTCGTTCTTTAGGCGGTTAAAAGAGAAGAACGAAAATGGCATTTATGACAATTTCGAGATACTATCGTCGCATCCCAATATGAATAAACGGGTTAAAAACGTATTAGCATTCAAAGTTCCTGATGGTTTTATAGCAAAGGAATCGTGGATAAATATTGACGAAATGAAAAAAAGGGTGGAACAATAATCCACCCTTTACTTTTTCGATAAAATCTCCTTAAATATATCGTACAACTCACCGGATTTTATTGGTTTTGTTATATAATAATCGCAACCCGCTTCAATGGCTAACTGCCGCTCCTCAGTCATTGCATAAGCTGTTTGGGCTACAATTGGTATTCTGGTGTTATTTTCCCGAATTACTTTAACTGCTTCATAGCCATTCATTACTGGCATTTTAATATCCATCAAAACAAAATCGACACTATTTTGAGCGAAGATATCAATAGCTTCCTGCCCATTATTAGCCCTAAGTAAATTAGCGTTGGTACTTTCTAACAACTTCTGCAATAACAAGTAGTTATAGTAATCATCCTCGGCAATAAGAATGGTTTTATCCTTTAAATCGACATAGTTCGATTCCACAATTTCATTTTCAACAGTTGAACTTATTTGCTCGTAGGGTAAAGTAAAGAAAAAAGTTGAACCTTTATTTGGCTCCGACACAATCCATATCTCCCCTCCCATCATCTCAATAATTGATTTACATATAGATAAGCCCAAACCAGTACCACCATAATCGCGAGATAACTTATCATCAACCTGCCTAAATCGTTCAAAAATTAAATCATGAAATTCTATAGGTATTCCAATACCAGAGTCTTTTACGTAAAACTCAAGATGGGCATCCTTAAGTTTATATCCAAACTCTACATATCCTTCGTTGGTAAACTTAATTGCATTACTTATAAGGTTATTAATTATTTGAGCCAACCTATGCTCATCGGTATTAATTGAATCAACAGTATTGGGTAAACCATAACTCACATTGAACCTTAAACCTTTCGATTTTGCATTGTTACTATGCAAGGAATAAATATTCTCAAGCACTCTATTGAGCTTTACAGTATCATAAATGATTTTAAGTTGACCTGCCTCAATCATTGAAATATCAATAATATCGTTAATAACATTCAATAATTGCTTGGAGCTGTTATTGATGATTTCGATAAAATCAAAAGTTGATTTCTCACTCAAATTACCTTTAAGTATAACCTCCGAAAAACCCTGAATGGCATTCATTGGTGTGCGAATCTCATGGCTCATATTGGCCAAAAAAGCTGTTTTAACCCTATTGGCCTCCTCTGCAGCCTCCTTAGACTTTTTTAGTTCAATTTCAATTCTCCTTCGTTCCTGTATTTCGAGAGCCAGCAATGAGTTATTCTGCCTGATGTTATGGTTTTTATATATCAATGTTAATAGAAAAAGTACAATTAGCACTGTAATAATTAGCGATATTATAAAGTACTGAGAGTGAAAAACAGACTCCCGAATCCATCCTGAATTTGGAGTTGCTATTAATCGCCATTTTCCACTAGGTATAATAACATCAACAATTACTGGGTTTTGATTCAACAAAGCCGTATCTCCATAAAAAACTCTTCCTAGTTCCCCTTTTCCATCTTCACCTTGAATTGCAATTTTCAATTCATCATTCATAGAAATTCCTGCTTCATTGAGTATTTTATCGTAATATGCTACAATAGAAGTCATTCCCCAATATCTTTCGCTACTATCTTTACTAATTAAATATATGGGGGAACGATTAATTAATCCTACACCTCCCTGAACAAGGTTTACCGGTCCTGCTAGTAAAGGCTTCTTTTGTTTCATTGCTCTAAGCACGGACTCCCGCTGTTGTTCATTTTTCATATATTCGAGACCAACAGCCCTTTCATTCCCTTTCAAAGGATAAACCATTTGAACAACATTATTGGGAGCTATAGCAACATTTCTAATGTTTGGGTTTTCGCTCATAGCAAGTGTACATAGAGCCTCAAATTGCTCCTTAGAAATACTACCCTGATAGCGTATTAAATGGACAATTCCCTGGGTAAGGTTAAATGTTGAACGCACAACTCCTTCAAGTTTGTTTCCTATGGTTGTTAACTCTTTTAAAACGGCCAATCTCTTTACTCCATTTTGTTTTTCAA
>CAZTVB010000131.1:0-7019 GCA_964616315.1 uncultured Rikenellaceae bacterium | reverse complement strand
TGCTTGAGGTAAAATACAAGGATGCCAATGTTTTCGATATCCTTGAGATGACTGTTAACCAAGCCATAGAGTTCTTCGATAATGGAAAAACAACAACAGAACGAAAAATTGTTGAACGCTTGAAACCATTGCAGGATGTAGGTTTGGGATATATAAAGTTAGGACAAGCATCAAGTACATTGAGCGGTGGCGAGAGTCAACGTGTAAAGCTCGCATCGTTCCTGCAAAAGGAAGAAAGCAGTCAATCTATACTTTTCATCTTTGATGAGCCCACCACTGGCCTGCATTTTAACGATATCAAAAAATTGCTTTCCGCTTTCGATGCACTTATCGAGAAAGGGCATAGCATAATCCTTATTGAGCACAATGTTGAAGTAATTAAGTGTGCCGATTGGGTTATTGATTTAGGCCCAGAGGGAGGCGATGGCGGTGGATACTTAGTGTTTGAAGGAACTCCTGAGCAGTTGGCAAAACATGATGTATCGTACACTGGAAAATTCTTGAACGATAAACTCTAAAAATGAAAAAGCCGCAAAAGCGGCTTTTCTCATATATAAAGCAATAGCATTAATCTGCCTTTAAACCAAACATTATAGCCACGCAGCCACTGCTGATTTCGGCACTTTTATCTTCAGAAGCAGGAACCTTTACAACAATTATTAGCTGCTGTGTAGCCTCCACTTTAAAGTCCCAACTAGTAGCATATTTATTTTTTGCATTGGAGTATAGCACCTTACGGTCCACATCCATCACTATAAACTCAACCTGAGGAATAGACTCTGAACCGCAAACGGAAATACGGTATTCCTGACCTGCATAGAAGGTTTTGAACAACTCTGCATCTTCACCTTCGGTAAGAATTGCGGCATTAAAGTTACCATCGTGAATATATGGGTTCAACTCCAACTTACAAACCTTCTTGGCGAAGTTCTTGCATTGTGCATTTCCTGCAAAAGGAAGCAACAAAAACAGACCCAGTGTAATGATATATAGGAATGATTTCATACCAAAATAAATTATGCTGTGTACTTTGTACGCAATTCTTTAACTTTAAGTTTGAGTTTATTGAAAACTTCAGGTTTCACAGTAACCACATTCTTGGAACTTAAAGTGGCCACCTTACTCTTGCTATCCTGAACAACCTCAACCTTTGATACGGAGATTTGCACCTCGTCGTAAATTTTCTTTAACTCAGCTATATCGTTATAAATATCCTTAACATCAGGATTTTCGATATTTTGGTTTAAAAGATTAAGAACTGTTTCTAACGAAAACTTTTGGTCTACAATTCTATCAACTAATTCGTTATCAGTGGAATTAACATCGCCAACCAATGATGTTGCAATGTAAAGCCCCTCAAGCCAGCCACCAACCAGTATTATTGAACCAACGGCAACCCTATCGTCCTCCTCAAGAATAGAGTTGGTATTAAGAAAGGTCTCCGAAATAGTTTCCATTATCACCTCACGATTATTAACATTCTCCTCCAAGCGCTGAATAACGGCATTATCAATGGCGTTAAGAATGCCCAAATTCTCAGCCATCTTTTTGGATGCTGTCATGAACTTAATGGTAGCCTGAGTTTGGTCGAAAAGGCTTGCATAACTTAAATCGGTACTATAAATACCCAAGTTAAGCGCCATACTCTTATTGGTATTGTATCGCGAAACATTTTCAACTGGATTCAAAATTTCCTCGTTATACTTAGCGCCTGAACGCTTTAGTATTAGAGCTGTTTCCAACGGCGATGGCAAGGAGTAAAAAATTTGCTTAACAGACTGTATACCTGCAGTCACAGTACTATCCGTTGCAAGTTCATCGGTCGATACCGTAATTGCATCCTTACTTCGGTCGGACTTGCAGGAACTGACCACAAAAATGAGCATCAAGCCTAGTAGCACTAATCGATTCTTGGCTAACCCTATGACCATAACTATCAAATTTTATTTGGGTTAATAACAATGTCTAATGTTTTCAACAAGTAAAGTTAATATAAATTTGAAAAAGTCAATATAAATAGATGTTTTTTTAAAGAGAGCTAAACTAACACTTATTAGTATTGAATTATTTTAAATTGTTTTATGTCAACATGCAAATTCATACTTTTCTCTTACAACAATGATTACCTTTGCAAAAATTATTTCAAAATGGAGAGCAAGAGCAACAATATCAATACTAAGAAAGCAATATTCGAGCAAAACCTTAAGGAAGGCTCCGATGAGTTTATAATTTCAACACTTGAAGAACTGCGCGAGAGTGGCGAGGATTATATGATTGGTTCCATTATCAATTTACTATTCACTAAGCGTAGCGAGGTTTTAAAGGAAGCTGTGGTGAGTTTTTTAGTTGACATCAAAAATCAATCCGCTGCAGTGGAAATTATCAACGCAATTAAAGAGAAACGGAATCTGTCCGATGTATCGCACTTAGTTTCCGTTTGCTGGCAAAGCAGGCTCGATTTCAGCAATGAGATTGAACTATTTATCGATTTGCTCTCCAAAGCAGACTACCAAACCAGCATTGAGGCCTTTAGTGTAATTGAGAATGCGTTGGATAATACTAGCGATGAAAAGATTGCTGAATACACCTTACATTTAAAAAATGAGGTTAAGAAAATCTCGAAAGACAAACAACCTCTAGTACAACAAATGATTTTAGTTATGGAGGAATTTGGAGGGGGAAGATAGAGAAGTTAGAAGATTGAAGTAAGAGAATACTTACGACAAAATATTAAAAACAAAGCCGATGGTAAAATTCATCGGCTTTTGTTTTGGTTTTATATATCAACTATTCATAGTTAGAGTAGTACTTCATAAACTGGCTACGCTCGTAATGCGATGGATTCTCAATTTTACCATAGTTCATCAAACCCTTAAAATCGTTGATTGACTTGTAGCCCTTTTTGTTCATCCAATCGGCCATTGCGTTTAGCATTGTAGCAATGTGCTGTGGCCCATTCTTATAAATTGCCGAACAAACCTGAACGGACGATGCTCCAGCAAGTATTGCCTTAATCATTGCATCGCCATCGTGAACTCCAGTTGATGCGGAAATATCAATTTTGGGTACTAAATGGTTGGCCATTCCAACCCAACGGAGGGTATTCCTTAAATCCGAAGGATTACTTAATACTGACGCAGGCACAACTTTCATTGCATTTATATCGAAATCGGGCTCAAAGAAACGGTTGAATAAAACCACGCCCTTAGCCTTTCTGTACCAAAGCTGCTCAATAATTCGAAGCGGATTTGTAAAATGATTTCCTAACTTAAATGCAACAGGGATTGTGACTATTTGAGTCAATTTATCGGCTAAAGTAAAATAAACCTCCTCCAACTCTGCGGGAGTTTTACGAACATCGGTGGGCAACATAAAAACGTTAACCTCCAACGCATCGGCACCTGCTTGCTGAATTTGCGAAGCAAAGGTTACCCACTGCGATGCACTTACACAGTTAATACTGGCTATTACAGGAATTTTAACAGCTGCCTTGGCCTGCTTAATCATCTCAATGTACGATTGTACATTGTTTGCGGTAACGTAACTTTTAAGATAATCGGCGGCCTCGGTATAGTCGGAGTACTGAACTAAGTTATCGACCTCGTGCATTATTTGCTCCTCAAAAAGCGATTTTAGCACAATTGCACCTGCCCCCATTTCCTCGTACTTCTTAATTCTATCTATAGAAGAGTTTAACCCCGAACTACTAACAATTAAGGGCGATTTAAGGGCTAATCCCAAATAAGTTGTTTCAAAATTTGCCATTGCGTTTAGGTTTAGTAGGCGTAAATTACAAAATTAGTTTGATTTATAGTTTCTGTGACCAAAAATATTACTGCCAATCCGAACCATTGTACTCCCCTCCTCTATTGCTACAGCATAGTCGCTCGACATACCCATCGATAACTCCTTGAACCAAGACTTATCGGCAAAGTATTTCGCCTTAACCGATTTGAACAGGCTACCAAGGAATTTAAACTCCATACGTACCTGTTCCATATTATCGGTAAAGGTTGCCATCCCCATTAAACCAACCACACGAATATTCTTCATTTCCTTAAAATCATTGGAACTGAGCAGTTCCTCCAGCTCATCGGCCGAAAGGCCAAACTTTGTTTCCTCCGATGCTATATGAATTTGCAACAAGCAGTCTATAACCCTATTGTGCTTCTGAGCCTCCTTGTCAATTACCTCCAGCAACTTTAAACCATCCACCGAATGAATAAGGCTAACAAACGATGCGATATACTTAACCTTATTGGACTGCAAATGACCTATAAGATGCCACTCAATATCCTTTGGCATTACCTCGTACTTTGAAACCAACTCCTGCACCTTATTTTCCCCAAAAATCCTATGGCCAGCGCTGTAGGCCTCCATTACGGTTTCAACAGGGTGTGTTTTAGAAACAGCCACCAATGTAACGTGCTTTGGAAGTGATTTCTTAATTTCCTGAATATTGGATTGAATGCTCATTACTAAATGCTTTTGTGCAAAATTAGGATTTTTTGCCTAAGGGCAAAACATTAATCTTGGTTGTTAGTTGAAAGTTTTCGCAAGTTTCTCTTTAAAACAATTTTGACGTTTCCAAGTCCTGTCGGACGTTGGAAAGCCCTCTCCCTCACAAAACTTTCCATCGTGGCGTTAGCCACATGGAAACGTTAAATTATTCCTGATAAGAGTAATTGACGTTTCCAAGTCCGCCAGTCGGCGGACGTTGGAAAGTCTTTGAAGAAACCTTTAGCCAAATTAAATAACTTTGCTTCTTACAACTCCTGCTCTTCAACAGTAATATATGTGGGCAATGCAATAAAAACAAGTCGCTTTCCATCGCCCTCAACAATAGGAAGTTCTCCATTTTTGGCTTTGACATAGGAATCAATCATATTGTAATGGTAGTCCAAACCATTAACCGAGAAATGGTAATGCGCCCGATACCCTCCTGGCCCTTTACCCCAGAAACAATGAATATCTATTTTAATTACAAAATTCTTCCAACAAAAAGTGCTGTTGGTAACAAAACTGTCAGAATTCTCATTAATGGTACCATATCGTTGCCACTTTAGATGAAATACCGTTTCATTCATAAATCAAGTATTATTATTGTTATTACCAAGCATCAAAAATTCAATAATACAAACTTCAGCCAACCTCTAACCTCGTTTAAAAAATTGGCGATTATCTGCTTAGTATTATTGTAGTTGTTCGATTTCTCTAGTGTATGCGAATCCAGATAAAGGTTCCTATTAATCTCAATCATAATTGAGTATACATTATCTTGTTTTTGATAGTAGCATAAAGGCACTATGGTTCCTGAATAAGGCCAATTAACCCCTACAGATAAGCCTTTAGAATTAAAGAAGTCCACAGTGAAATCTACAAGTGATTTGGGGGTATGGAATGAATCGGTACCAATGTTTATATTAGGGCGATTGGGGTTCTTATTTAGGTCGCGGTTAAAAGGTATGTTGGAGAAAGAATGACAATCTATAATAAGCGCTTTACTATTTGAAACCAACTCGCTCTTTACCGACTCCTCCAATTTTTTGTGGTGGGGCAAATAGTATTTACTGATTATCTGCTCACGCAAAACAGGGTTAACCTCTCTCATTTTAAGTCCATTATCGGTTTGTTCGTAAAGTACGCCCATACCATACTTGAACATTTCCTCCAAATCATCGTCAACAAACCTTTCTGGGTCACAGAAAATGCGGCTGAAATCTGCTTTAACTATAATATCAACTTCCGAGCAAAACAAATCATCGGTAAACCAATCGGTTAATTTATCTAACTCCTCCTTTATTACTCCGTTATCGACAATAAATCCATCTAAAAATGGAATATTTACTGACGAATGCGGTACGTGTAGGATTAGTTTTTTCATCAATATCTGATAATACAATAATCAAAGAAACTGCAATTTAGCAAAAATGATGAATAACTAGCCAAGGCTTAAGTTTTACATTGAGTCTAGTAAACTACAATTTCTTATAACTAAAGAATTGTGAGCCTAAACATAAAACTCCCAGACAAAATTACTCTGAATTTAGCCTAAATGATAAATGACATTACTGCAAAAGAAAAAAGGAAACCCATGGCTTCCTTCTCCCGCAAAATCAGTTAAAACCTTATGTCAACAGTCTAAACAATATGTGTGTAAAGAAAGTAACACAAGCCAAAAAAAAGGCTACTTCGTAAGGTTTACCCTGAATCGCAACTGAAAGTTTAACAGTCATAGTTTAAACAATTAATTTTTTGCGAATTTATTACTTCAGAAACCTAAAACAAAGTTAAAATGACTGTAAATATTAACAATACAACAGCCCCTTTACCAGACAGTAAAACAACAATGCTATTACAAAAAAGGTTATATATTCTATATTAAAAAAAGTTTATTTATTTCGACAAAGGATGTTATGCAAATTCAATGACAAAATTCTCTTATAAGGTTGTATGCGTTTTCGTATCCAAGTTCCCCAGATTTACTAAAATCTTTACATCCTAATTCTTTGTTATTCATACTTATGTATACTAGACCTCTTAAATAAAAACACTCACCATACGCTTCAGAATGTTTTGAGCCGTCAACAAAGTAATTTAAATATTCTGAAAAATCTTTTAATGCTAAATCAAACTTATTTAGCATTAAATATGCCCTACCACGCTCTATTAATCTTACTTGTAGTTCTAAAACATAATAAGACTCTTCGTCTAATGATGAGGGTAAATTATCTCTTGTTTTTATTAATGAATAAGTTATATCGTCAATGGCTCCGTAATAATCTTTTATCTTACATTTAGCCTCACCTCTCCGACCCTTAATAGAATAATCATCAAATTCTTCCATACTATCATAAAATTTTAGTGCCTTGGTATAATCTCTTATTGCCGAAACGTATAGGTTACAACCCTCTTTTACAAATGCACCATATGCATAAGTTTTTCTACATTCCATATTTCTATTTAACAAAATTGAATAAGCAAGAACACCTTCCAGTAATATCGAATCATATTTATAT
>CAZTVB010000130.1:0-7020 GCA_964616315.1 uncultured Rikenellaceae bacterium | reverse complement strand
TAAGGCCCGTTCGTCTAGGGGTTAGGACGTCAGGTTTTCATCCTGGTAACAGGGGTTCGATTCCCCTACGGGCTACTAAACAAGAACAAAATATTAAAGAGATGGCAAATCATAAATCATCGGTAAAGAGAATTAGACAAACAGAGGCACGCAGAATTCATAACAGATATTTTGCTAAAACCACTCGTAATGCTCTAAAGGCCATTAGAACAACTACCGATAAGGCTGTTGCAACTGAAATGTTACCAAAGGTAACTGCTTTGCTTGATAAACTTGCAAAAAAGAGTATCATCCACAAGAATAAAGCTGCTAACCTTAAGAGTTCTATTCAGAAGCACGTTAATGTTCTAGCGTAATTCTCTAGTAAGATATTATATGCAAAAGCCCCATTTTGGGGCTTTTCTTATTTTATTCGTTTAGGTAATTCCAATTCGATTTTAGTAATCCCTTGAGTTTTGAGTAGGGAATTTCAATAGTTATATCGCCCTGAGCATAGCTGGCAATCTCATAGGCATTGTAGTGGAGAATAAATGCTTTGCTACCAAATCCATACTCCTGCGGAAGTTCATATTTGTTATTGGCAAACCAAAATGCTCCAGAATCTCTGTCCGATTGGTATTTTTCGTTGAAGGCCGTTTCGGCTACTTTGTAAAAATCATCAATTTTTTCAAAAATATCAGCCAATTCAAGTTTTTTCGATTTTCGTATGTCAAGGTTTTCGTAGTGGTAGCTTTGCATTCCATGTGCACCACCCATATAATCGGCATAAAAGTATCTAAGGGTAAGTATTTTGCCATCATTTCTCATCACCTCAAAATTTATCTTCACAAACCATTCAATATTGGATGCGTCGGGGAAAGAACTTGAGAAATCCACAAAGGAGCTATCGTACCTATAGGATATGTCAACCAGTTTATTCTTAAATGCTTCAATCTGGCTAACCTCTGAGCTATCCTCAATCATCAAAAGATAATCGGAATAGATACTCTCGGATAATTTACTGGAGATTTTTTCGGGGAATGCTGGGAACGAAAAGTTTAGCTTTAAACAAGCAGACTCAGCGTTGTTACAGCCCCTTTTAAAAACTACAGAGTCTGCAGCAATAGTTAGTGGAGCACGTGGATTGCTAAATTTTGTGCTGTAAATATAGTATGCTCCAACTACAATGAGTAGCAATAGGGGAAATTTCCAGTTAAAGTTCTTAATCATAGAAATACATTTGAATTCTGGCGAAAGTAGCAATAATTTCCATTAGAATTGTTGGATAGTTAATTAATTCGCCAATGAGTCATAAGAACTAAACCCAATGCTATATGCGTAAAACCCGATTTGCCAATTACAGGTTTTTAAAATTGATAAAATTTGTTTAAATTAGATTAACCCATTAAAAATCAAAATGGAACAGGAATACAAGCGCCTTACAATTAAGGATTGGGCGGTTGAGGATAGACCGCGCGAAAAGATGCTACAGAAAGGTATTGGCAGTTTAAGCGATGCTGAGCTCATTGCCATACTTCTTCGTTCTGGAAATTCCGATGAAACGGCGGTTGCAGTTTCGCAGCGGCTACTCACGCTTGCCCACAACAATCTGAATGAACTTGGGAAGTTTACGTTGCATCAAATTACAAAGATTAAAGGAATTGGCGAGGCCAAAGGCATTACAGTTTTAGCCGCACTGGAGTTGGGTCGAAGAAGGAAAGGCGTTGAAGTGCTGAGCCGCGAAAGGATTACATCGAGCCACGATGTTGTGGAAATTTTCCAGCCAATGCTTGCCGATTTGCCACACGAGGAGTTCTGGGCACTATTGCTTAATAAGGCAAATAAGGTGATTGATAAAGTAAGGGTGAGTCAGGGAGGTGTTGCCGGAACGGTTGTGGATGTTCGAATAATTGTAAAAGCAGCAGTTGAGAAATTGGCCTCATCGGTAATTATTGCCCACAATCATCCTTCGGGCAATCCCAAGCCCAGCGATAAGGATTTGAGCATAACCAAAAAGTTGAAGGATGCCGCAAATCTGTTCGATATTGCTCTGCTCGACCACCTTATTATTACCGATAATGAGTGTTACTCGTTTGCCGATAATGGTAATTTATAGCATATTTACAAAAACTTAAAACCATGAAGTACTTTTTATCCATGTTGATATTGCTATCATCATTAACCTATTCAATGGCGCAGGACTATACAAAACTATTCGAGGGAAAAGTGTTTAGCAGTAAGGATGCGGCATTGCCTTATAGAATAATGTATCCCAAAAATTTCAATCCTAAGCAGAAGTATCCGCTAATTGTATTCCTGCACGGTGCAGGCGAACGTGGTTCCGATAATCTAAATCAGCTAACTTATGGTGCATCGATGTTTGCTAGCGATTCCGTTAGGGATAAGTACCCAGCAATTGTAGTTTTCCCTCAGTGCGAAATAAATAGTTACTGGGCAAACGTAAAGATTAATCAGGATGATAAGGGTTTTCGCTCCTTTCAGTTTTTCCCGGAAGGCAATCCTACTCCGCCCATGGAGTTGCTTGTAAAGTTTGTCAAGACCATGTCAAAGGAAAAGTATGTAGACAAAAACAGAATCTACGTTGGTGGCCTATCGATGGGAGGTATGGGTACATTCGAGTTGCTATATAGATTGCCAAAGGTTTTGCGGCAGCATTCCCTATTTGTGGGGGAAGTAATCCTGATGTTGCCCAGAAGTATTCTAAAAGAGCAAAATTTTGGATTTTTCATGGCGAAATGGATGAAGTGGTTTCTGTGGAATACTCAAAACAAATTCACAAGGCTATTCTGGCAGATGGTGGCGATGCTAAACTTACACTTTACCCTTTTGTGAATCATAACAGCTGGGAGAATGCTTTTAGTGAGCCAGGCCTTATGCCCTGGTTATTCAGCATTAAAAGGTAGTTTTTTTAGTAACGACTCAAGTATTGTTTCCACTCCAATGATGTGCCGTGGAATACATTAAAATCTACCTTGCCGTGAACCCCGCGGAGTTTACCCGTGTGTGAGTATTGCCAGAAAGTCCATGGTCGGCCAATATCCGGTTTGTGGTCGAATGAGCATATCCAAATATCGTTATCGGGGAAATTCTCCTTGATATAATGTTTGTAGGTATCCTCGTTGGTGTAGATTAGGATTTTTTTACCAGCCTTTCGCTCAACTATAGTTACGAACTCCTTTAAATCGGCAATAATTTCCTTTCTTGGTCTGCGTATTACGTTTCCCCACTCCTCAACATCAATAACAGGGGGTAAGTCTAAGTCCTTTAAGTTAACTCTTCGGAGGAAGTTGTCGGCCTGGCGAACGCCATCGCGGTTAAAGTTAAAGAAGTGGTAAGCGCCTACAGTTATTCCTGCTTTTTTAGCGCCATCAAAATTTTTTTGAAATGATTTGTCGGGTAGCGTTGCTCCCTCGCTGGCTTTAACAAAGACAAAGGATACATTCTGATTTTTTACTTTTTCCCAATCAATTTTACCAGTATAGGCCGACACATCTATGCCGCGAATTATATACCTATGGTCGGGGGCCGATAAAAAACGAACAAGCAGCCAAACGCCTAAAGCAGTAAGGAATAGTGCTATAGGTAGCACCCAGTTCGTGTTTTTCTTCTTTTTTGCCATATTCTTTTTACAGTCCACAAAATTAATAACCGAGCGCAAACCTCAGCTATAAACAATGGGGAAATTAAAATAACTTATCAACCATATTGTCAAACTGTTTGAAATTTCAAAAAAATCATCACTTTTGTAGTTTAAGCAAAATATTAATATCAATCCTCCATGCTATGGCTTATAAAAGCAATCATATCAAAAGAGCGCTATTGCTAATGTTGTTAGTTCTAATTTCTGTTTTCCCACTAAAAGCAGAAACATACGTTAAGAAGTTAAAGCAAGTTTCTTTGGGGGCAGATTCTGTTGAATTAGTTGCTAAAGTTGGAGAGCCCACCAATAAGGAGAAAGTAGTTCGATACTACTATGGAAAGAACGAGGCCATAGTGATTGATAGCGCCATTAGGGATATCCGCTTGGCGGAATCGCATAAAAATCTAAAAATCCGATTAAAAAGGGAGAAAAGGGTCGAAAAAGAATCTTCGCCTATAGCCATGCTAAGAATTGGTATGCCTATAAGCGAGGCATTAGAGAGGGCTGGGTCTCCTGATAGTATATTGCAAGGTGAGGATTGGTACTACTCTGAGAGGAACCGGGTAGAGTTGGTGCAAGGAAAGGTGCGCCATATAGAGGTTCACTTAAAGTCATCGCTTGAAACGCTCGATTGGGTTTGGCTAAATTTCACAAATGGTGGTTTATTATTTATGAACCTCACCTTGGCTTTTATAATGTTTGGTGTGGCGTTGCAAATTAAACTCGAACATTTTAAGTTGCTAGTAGTAAGCCCAAAGCCAGTTATTCTAGGATTTGTATCACAATTTATTGCATTGCCGTTTTTCACTTTTATTCTAGTGTTAATTATTAGGCCTACACCCAGTGTAGCGATGGGAATGATACTTGTTGCCGCCTGTCCGGGTGGAAATATATCGAACTTTATTTCGTCGATGGCCAAGGGAAATGTTGCATTATCGGTAACACTAACCGCTATTGCAACTGTTGCTGCGGTTTTTATGACTCCTTTCAACTTTGCGTTTTGGGGGGAACTCTACTCCGAAGCGTCCAACTTGGTTATTCCTATTGAGATTGATGCGTGGGAAATGATTAAGACTGTTCTTATTCTGTTAGGGATTCCAATTGTTTTTGGGATGTTATTTGCTAAAAAGTTTCCGATTACTACGGACAAGATATTAAAACCTATAAAAGTATTATCGATAGTGTTTTTTATGGGCTTTGTTGTTGCAGCATTTGCTTCAAATTTTCAGTATTTTTTAAAGTACATACATCTTATCGCACTAATTGTTATTGCACATAATGCTTTAGGTTTAGGAATTGGCTATTTAATACCGAAATTGTTCAGGTTGCCCCAAAAGGATAGACGAACAATAGCCATTGAAACAGGCATTCAGAACTCAGGGCTTGGCTTGGTGCTAATTTTCAATCCGAACCTATTCGATGGACTTGGTGGAATGGCATTTATTGCTGCGGCTTGGGGTATTTGGCATATCATATCAGGTTTGTCATTGGCCTATTTTTGGTCGCGCAGACCGCCAGTTGAAGCATAAAATAATTATCAAAATACAATAATACTATATGCCGACAAGCAGAGAGAACATTGAGAAATGGTCGTTGAAGTATTGGTTGTTACGCCATTATCAGGACTTTATTTTTCGTCTATACTTTAAAACAGAAATTGTAGGGTTAGAAAAACTTCCCCCAAACACCACGCTGATATTTGCCCCCAACCATCAGAATGCGCTGATGGATGCATTGGGAATGCTATCGCTTTATCCAAACTGGCAGCCAATATTCCTTGCACGAGCCGATATCTTCAAAAAACCTTTGGTGATAAAAATTCTTACGTTTTTGAAGATAATGCCCGTGTACCGAATCCGTGATGGTTACGAGAACTTATCGCTCAACGATGAGATTTTCCTTAAAACAATGGATGTCCTCAACAATAAGAACGGTCTTATTATTTTACCTGAAGGAAATCACGCAGGGTTTAAGCGTTTGCGTCAACTTAAAAAGGGAATAGCACGCATTGCGTTTCAGGCGGAGGATGCATCCAACGGTACACTGAATATTCATATTGTTCCAGTTGGGTTGGAGTATAGTAACTATGTTCGATTCCACAGCAAATTCCTTATTCGAATTGGTCAGCCGTTCGAGGTGAGCAAGTATTTGGATTTATATCACCAAAATAAGGCGTTGGCCTACAATGCTCTTATTGCGGAGTTGGAACAAGGGATGAAGAAGGAGATGATTCATATTAAGGATGAGGAGCGTTATAACGCCTATATCACCCTGTGCGATTTGTTTTCCGAAAGATTCATTAAAAACAGGAAACTTCCTAAAACTCAGAACCAAAAGTTCTTAATTGATAAGGATTTAGTTGCTAAGCTTGATAATTTAAAGGAAACCAACGCTAATGAATTTATCGATTTAATGGCAAAGGCTGATGAGTACAATGCTTTATTGAACGAAAATCGTATTTGCAAAAAGGCTGCGCCATTGACAAAGAAAAAAGCTTATGCGCTTCCAACTAAAGCTGTTTTATTGCTCGCAACGCTTCCTTTGTTTTTATATGGCGCCGTTAACAACTTTATTCAAATATTTACTCCGTATAAGTTGAGTTTGAAGTTCCCCGATGTGCAATTCCATAGTTCCGTTAGGCATGTTGTTGCTTTGATTCTATTCCCGTTGATGTACATTATACAAACCTTAATATTTGGTTTGATTGTTAAGGATGGACTATGGACTTTGGCCTACTTAGTATCTTTGCCATTAGGCGCATTTGTGGTTTACCATTGGCGTAGGCATTTTATAAAGTTTGGCAGAACAATATCGGTGTTGAGGTTTATTAAAGCTAAGCCCGATAAGGCGAAACGTATAAACGAACTTTTTGAGGAATTATATAGCGGAATGGAAAGTTTAGTATCGTAAACCAAAATAAAAAAAGCGACCCGAGGGTCGCTTTTCTTTTATTACTTCTTACCTTTTTTAGCAAGTTTGTGGTCTTTAACAAATTTCTCAAGAACACCCTTAAGGTCAGGTAATCCAATCTCAGCCAAATCGTAGTAAACACGAGTTGTAGGTTTCTTAATCTTGATAATACGGTTAAGGTCAATTGGTGTACCAATAATAACTGTGTCGCACTCAGTTTTATTGATAGTAGCCTCAAGGTCTTTTAGTTGTTGTGCGCCATAACCCATAGCTGGAAGAATACGGCCAATGTTTGGATAAATCTCGAAAGTTTCTTTTAGTTTACCAACTAGGTATGGGCGAACTTCAACTTCCTCCGATGCACCAAATTTACGAGCAGCAATAGTACCTGCACCAATCTTCATTTCACCGTGAGTTAGGGTAGGACCATCCTCAACTATTAAGCAACGTTTTCCGTTGATAAGTTCTGG
>CAZTVB010000129.1:0-7026 GCA_964616315.1 uncultured Rikenellaceae bacterium | reverse complement strand
ATATAATTTCTCATAAATTCAATACAAATAATTACGAATCTCAAGATCCACAAATTAATCATTACCATTCTTTTCTCCTCTATTAATCAACCTTTATCCTCGAAAAATGTTACTTTTGTATTACAAACCTTAAAGAAATGCAACGAAATATTAGAAAAGCGCTCTTGCTTTTTGTTGTAACGGCCATAATAACCTCGTGTAACCGCAAAGCGCAGTTGCTGTACATGAGAGATGTGCAGAACGAAGTTATTGCTACGGCGCAATCACAACCCTATCGTTTAAGACCGGGTGATGTACTAAGTGTTCAGATAATCACTCAAGATCCCGACATTAGTCGTCTTTTTAACATAAATCCTTCTGGTATAGGATATAATGCGTTTACTTCCGAGGCTTCAACATACGTCAATGGATTTTCCATTAACGATTCTGGATTCATTCACCTACCAGTTTTAGGAAAAATTGAAATTGATAGTTTGTCTACTCGCGAAGCACAGGCAAGAATTCAGGTTGAAACTGAAAAATATCTTAAAGATGGATTGGCCATTGTTAAGTTGCTCAGCTTTAAGGTAACTGTTATTGGCGAGGTTAAACGTCCTGGAACTTATACCAACTTCAATGACAACCTCAATATTTTTGAGGCTATAGGATTAGCTGGTGATTTGTCCGATTACGGACAACGCTCAAACGTACTAGTCTTGCGAAAAACCCCACAGGGTATAAAAACTTTTAGGCTAAACCTACACGATAAAAGTTTAATCACATCTGAAGGCTTCTACCTATTACCCAACGATACAGTAATAGTAGAACCCCGTAACGGTAAAATTATGGCGTTGAATACTCCTAATATTTCATTGTTTTTATCAGTTGTTACCACAGCTTTATTGATGTTGAATTACTTAAAGTAATTTAAAGTTGATATTGAATAATTAATAGAAGAACAGAATGGAAAACGAAATAAATCCCAACAAAAGCAATGGGCACATTGGTTATCCTGAGGAGGAACAGTTAGATATAAAACAGTTGTTTTTCCGAGTTCTGGCAAACTGGTATTGGTTTGCTATTTCAGTTTTTATAGCCCTTTTTATTGCATACCTTGTAAACCGTTATACAGAACAAATTTACAGTGTAAGTTCGAGTGTAATTGTGCGTGACGATGATCAATCTAAAGCCTTTGTTGGAGCAGAACAGCTTATTCAGGGGCTACGATTTGTTAAGAACACTAAAAGTGTTCAAAATGAGATTGGAATTTTACAATCCTACTCGTTAGCTCGGCAAACAGTTGGAGAGTTAGAAGAGTTTCGGGTAACAAACGTATTGGTAGGACGAAGAGGCATTAAAGAACAGAAGTTATACAACAAATCTCCATTTAAAGTAATAATTGATACTTCGAAGGTAAATAAGATAGGATATCCAGTTTTTATTAACATTCTAAATAGTAATGAGTATAAAATTCTGGTTGATGATGGGTTGGGTATAGAAAAGATTATGAGGTTTGGAGAGCCATTTCTAAGTGATTTTTTCAACTTTACCATTGTATTAAGAGATTCTCATAGATTTAGCGAAGATTTAGAAGGAAGCAAATATTATTTTATTGTTAATGACATTAATTCCTTAGCTATCACATATAAATCAAAGGTTGCGATTTCTTTAAACGATAAAAAAGGGTCTATACTAACATTGAGTTGTAATGGATTTGTTGCAGAACAGGAGGCTGATTATCTTAATAAGCTTATGGAGGTTTATATTCGCAGGGGGTTACAGGAAAAAAATCAAATTGCTGCTAATACCGTTAAGTTTATAGATCAACAATTATCCTCAATGACAGACTCTCTTCGGAGAGCCGAGCAACGATTACAAGATTTTAGAACGTCAAATAAGGTTTTAGATTTATCAAGGGAAGGAAATATGCTCTTTGATCGGGTGAAACAGTTACAAATGGATCAGAGTAGCAATGAGATTAAAGGGAGATACTATAGTTATTTAAAAAACTACCTTGATCAGCGAAAGGATTTAAATTCTATTGTGGCACCTTCTGCTATGGGTGTTGATGATTCTCAGTTGACGCTTTTGTTGAATGAACTTAATAGATCTTTTATCGAAAGAGAGGAATTACGTTCTACAATTAAAGCGGGGAGTCCTGGTTTAAATCAAATTGAAATTAGAATTGAAAACATTCGAAATACTTTATACGAAAAGGCTTCCAGTTTAATTGAGTCAAACAGAATAACACAGAACGGTTTAAAGGAAAAGCAGGATCAAATTGAAGCTGAGATGCGGAAACTACCCATTAATGAACGATTATTAATTGGGTTTGAACGCGATTTTGGGTTGATTGACAAGATGTACACCTACCTTCAGGAAAAGCGTGCCGAGGCTGCAATTGCCCAAGCATCAAATATTGCCGATAATAAAATACTCGATTATGCAATTCCTCAGAATGCGGTAATGTTAAAGCCTCAACGGACAATGAATTATTTGATTGGACTTATAGCGGGGTTAGCTATTCCTTTTTTAATAATAATACTGCTCGATTTCTTTAACGATAAAATTGTAGATTTAAGAGAGATATCTCGTAAAACCAAAGTGCCTGTTATTGGTACGCTTGGACATAATAGGTATAATACAGAAATGGTTGTATTAGAGAAGCCGAAATCTACTCTAACAGAATCATTCCGTGGGTTGAGAACAAACCTTCAATACTTGCTTAGAGAGCCTGGCAAAAAAGTAATAGCCCTATCGTCCACAATTGTTGGGGAGGGAAAAACATTTACTGCAACAAATCTTGCAGCAATAATAGCACTTACAGGAAAAAAGGTTTTACTTGTTGGACTCGACTTACGAAAACCTAGATTACACCGAATTATAGGCTATACAGGGACTATCGGGATTAGTACTTATCTTATTGGGCAGCATACAGAGCAGGATATTGTTTTTCCATCCTCTGTTGATAATCTTTACTTTGCTCCCAGTGGCCCAATACCCCCAAATCCAGCGGAATTATTGGGTTCAAAACGGATGGAGGCGTTTATTGGTTGGGCAAGAGAAAACTTCGATTTCGTTGTTATTGATAGTCCTCCAGTAGCCATTGTGTCCGATGCTTTTTTGATAGCACGATTTACAGATGCCAATCTTTTTGTAATGCGTTTTGGCTACTCATCAAAAGAGGTGTTGAATTTATTAAACGATATCTATAAGCACCACGAGGTTAAAAATCTGGCGCTAGTGGTTAACGATTTTCAACCAAAGAGGGGATATGGTTATTCATACGGATATACTTATAGTTATGGTTATAGCTATGGTTATGGTTACAAGCATGGCTATGGCTATGGAACATACAAAGGTAGCGGCTATTATTCCGATGAAGATGAACCCAGCATGAGTTGGAAGGAACGAATTAAGAGGTTGTTCTAGATAAATTCCATTTTTGGTTCAAAGGATTTGTTGTTACCGAACATTTATTGCAGATATTATCTGTAACTGACAGGGCGAAGCTGTAATTTTGGACATACATTTTAACATTTAATTACCTAGGTTTAATATGAAAAAAGCACTTGTAACGGGCGCTGATGGATTTATCGGTTCGCATTTAACAGAACTTTTGTTGGAAAATGGTTATAATGTAAGAGCTCTTTCTCAGTATAATTCTTTTAACTACTGGGGTTGGCTTGAAGATGTAGAGCCTAGTAAAAATCTTGAAATAGTTTCAGGAGATATCCGAGATCCTTTTTATTGTGAAGAAATTACAAAGGATATCGATATTGTTTTTCATTTAGCGGCACTTATTGCAATTCCTTTTTCATATAAAGCACCTCAGAGCTATGTGGAAACGAATGTAACAGGAACCCTAAATATTTGCAATGCAGCTTTAAAAAACTCCGTAAAAAGGGTTCTTGTAACTTCTACTTCCGAAGTGTATGGAACTGCTCAATATGTACCAATTGATGAGAAACATCCAAAACAACCACAATCACCCTACTCGGCTTCCAAAATTGGAGCCGATGCGATGGCGTTAAGCTATTTTAATGCCTTTAATTTACCTGTAACTATTGTTAGACCTTTCAATACGTATGGCCCTCGTCAGTCTGCCAGAGCAATTATACCTACAATTATTGCTCAAATAGCCTCTGGAATAGAAACCATAAAACTCGGAGATTTAACCCCTACCCGTGATTTTAATTTTGTGAAAGATACATGTAACGGCTTCCTTGCTATATCTGATTGTAATGAAACAATTGGTAAAGAAATTAATATCGCATCGAACTACGAGATATCAATGGGCGATACTCTTAACATTATTAAGAACAAAATGAATAGCAATGTTAAATTTATTACCGATGAACAAAGATTAAGACCCGAAAATTCAGAGGTTTTCAGATTGTGGGGCGATAATACTTTGATCCGAAAGTTAACCGGGTGGCAACCAAAATATTCAATAGAGCAAGGGTTGGGCGAAACAATAGAATGGTTCACAAAAACAGAAAACTTAATTAAGTATAAAGTTAATATTTATAATTTATAGTTTAAAAAACTAAGGATTGACAATGGAAAAGAAATTTGTACAAATATTAGACTTTGTTAGAGATTTATACAAACAACCAGAAGGTTTTATTCCATTACACGCTCCGTTGTTTAATGGTAATGAAAAAAAATACTTAAACGAGTGTATCGATACAACGTACGTTTCATCAGTGGGGAAATTTGTTGATAAGTTTGAAGACGAGATAGCACAATTCACGGGCGCAAGTAAGGCTGTTAGTTGTGTTAATGGCACTAACGCGTTGCATTTAGCCCTACAGTTAGTTGGTGTGGAGAGCAACACCGAGGTAATAACCCAACCACTTACATTTATAGCTACAGCAAATGCCATAAGTTACTGTGGTGCTAGCCCTGTATTTCTGGATGTAGATATCGATACCATGGGGCTTTCTCCTAACTCTTTAAAAAAATGGTTGGAAGAAAACACAATACAAAAGGCATCCGATAAACAAACTATAAATAAAATAACAGGAAAGCGAATAGCGGCATGTGTACCAATGCATACGTTTGGACATCCCTGTAGAATTGACCAAATAGTTGAAATCTGTAATGAGTACAATATTCCTGTTGTTGAGGATGCTGCAGAGAGCTTGGGCTCGTACTATAAGGGCAAGCATACAGGCCTGTTTGGTCGCATAGGGGTATTAAGCTTTAACGGAAACAAGGTTTTAACCACAGGCGGTGGCGGAATGCTCTTGTTTACAGATGAGTTGCTAGCAGCAAAAGCAAAACATTTAACAACTCAGGCAAAAATTCCGCACCCATGGGAATTTACTCACGACAGTATTGGCTATAACTATAGAATGCCCAACATTAATGCGGCTTTAGGACTAGCACAGCTAGAGCAACTCCCTCTATTTTTGCAATCAAAAAGGACAATAGCAGATGCCTACAAATCTTTCTTTTTGCAAATGGGCATAAAATTTTTTGAAGAGCCTACTAGTTCTATATCCAATTACTGGCTGAATGCTATTTTGTTTGACAATAAAGAGGAGCGTAATGCTTTCCTCAAATATTCTAACGAAAATAAAGTTATGACACGTCCAGCATGGACACTAATGAATGAACTTGATATGTTTAAGGGATGTGAAACCGATAACCTTATCAATGCAAAAGCAATTGCCAATACATTAGTAAACATTCCTAGCAGCCCAATAAAGTAAGCAACTAAAGAAAATATTGTGTCCTTAGCGAGCCAACTAAACGTATATATAGAGCGATATAAGTTATACATAAAAAGTGCATCATTATACCTTATAGCAACGGTTGTTACGTCGGCCGTTAAGGTTCTTATAAATCCTTTAATGGCGGCAAATTTGTCGCATGAGGATTATGCAATAATTGGATATTTTGGATCTTTTAGTCAACTGATATTACCAATACTTAATTTTTCGGTAGTTACCTATTATATGCGTAACTATTATCTTTTAGATGAAAGCAAAAGAGAAGGGGTAGGGAATACTATAGTTGTTTCACTCTTTGGAATAGGGCTGGTATCCTCAGTTTTTGTTTTATCGGCACTTTATATATATTTTAAGTTTAGTAATGTTCAGTTTCCGTTTTGGCCTTTTGCATTTTATACAGTATTTCAGGTTGTTTTTAATAATTTCCTTACATTGTTACAGGTAAACTACAGGCTTAAGCGCGAAGCTAAAAAGTTTGCTATAATTTCAATTTTTAGCGCAGCCATTTGGCTTGTTACTGCAATTCTTTTAGTTGTTGTTTTTAAGTTTGGGGCAAATGGTAGCATGGCTGCAAATTTAATAGTGGCTATTTTGCTGGGACTTTACAGTATTAAAAAAATGTTAACGCGGTTGGAGTTCGATTATGCAATTTTTAAAGATGCACTTAAGTTTTGCTGGCCATTGGCATTATCCTCAATTCTGTGGTATTTCCTGTCCGGAGTAGATAGGCTTATGCTTGAAAAACTTAACGATAACAACACATTCGCACTATACAACATTGGGGTTGCATTAAGCGGTTTTCTTGCTATGTTCTATATGGCAATTGCACAAACCTTTGAGCCTGATATTTACAAGGCCATTTCGGATAAAAAATTAAAAAAACTTTTAACTATAATTGTTGGGATAGTTATTATTAACGCAATACCTGTAATTGTATTTGTTCTGTTCTCTAAACCTATTACCAGTTTACTTACTGCAGGGCGTTATACCGACGCTGCTCCCTTTGCCAGTATAATATCCTTAAAAAATATAACAACGAGCTTTTACTATAGCGTTATAGCCGTTATTGTTGGGTTTGGTTTTACTAAGGAGGAATTCGGATTAAGGGCAATTGGAGCAATTGTTTGTGTTGTAATGTTTAATTTACTAATTGACAGGTATGGTTTTTACGGAGCAGCTTGGGGGCAGGTGTTCTCATTTTTAATTATGTCGATATTTGGAATGTTTTTTTTACTCTATAAAATAAAAACAAAAAGTTTGTATGCAAAATGTCAATGAAGCACCTGTTTTGCTTATTGTTTTTAAC
>CAZTVB010000128.1:0-7071 GCA_964616315.1 uncultured Rikenellaceae bacterium | reverse complement strand
AGTATGACCAGCAACAAAAAGATATATTTTGCATCGGATTTGCATTTGGGCTTGCCAACCTTAAGCGAAAGTCTTCCACGCGAAAAACTGTTCAACAGTTGGCTCGATAGCATTAGCGATGATGTTGAGGAACTATATCTTTTGGGAGATATTTTTGATTTCTGGTTCGAGTACCGAAGAGTTGTACCCAAAGGTTACACTCGTTTTTTAGGAAAAATTGCCTGCTTGGCCGACAAAGGTGTGCCGGTCCATTTCTTTACAGGAAACCACGATGTTTGGATGTTCGATTATTTCCCGAAAGAACTTGGAGTTAAAGTACACCATAAACCAATTGTTAAAGAATTTTACGGTAAAAAGTTTTTATTGGCTCATGGCGACGGATTGGGACCTGGAGACCCAGGATATAAACTACTAAAAAGAATATTCACCAGCCCTACCCTGCAGTGGATGTTCTCAAAAATACACCCAAACTTCTCGTTATGGTTTGGCAACCAATGGAGCGTTAGCAGCAGGTACTCAAAGGAAATTACCCATGTATTCAGGGGTGAAAATGAACAGATAACAAAATTTTCGAGACTAACATTAGAAAAGGAACATTACGATTTCTTTATATACGGCCACTGGCATTCACCAATAATTTACCCTCTCGAAAAACAATCAAACTTGGTTGTGCTAGGCGATTGGCTTGTTAGCAACACCTACTCAGTATGGGATGGAGAATCATTTAAATTGATGCGTTATAAACAAAATGAAGCCGACGAGGTTATAGATATAGTAAAACTATAACCTGGCATACTTAAATGAATTTTCTTGCTCACCTATATTTGTCGGGAAGCGATGTTGAAATCAGGCTTGGTAACTTTATTGGTGATTATGTAAAGGGACGAAAGTTCGAAAATTACCCCCCGAAGGTTCAACTTGGAATAAAGCTTCACAGGGCTATTGATAGTTTAACCGACGCTCACCCTTCAACAAAAGTTTGCAACGAACTACTAAAACCAGAACTAGGGCGTTACTCCGGTGTTGTTTCCGATGTGCTGTTCGATTATATACTGGCAAATGAATGGGAGCGCTACTCGAGCCGAGAACTAAAAAACTTTACCCGAACTTTTTATATGCAGATGCTGCAAAACTACAATTTGTTACCACAAGAGGTGCGCAGATTTTTGCCATTTATGATTCAAAGTAACCGACTTTACAGCTATAAATCGATAGAGGGAATACATAGAGCATTGGAAATTATGAGTAACCACTCATCTCTCCCTGGAAAAGCAGACTACGCAATTGCTCAATTAAATTCAAACGTAGAGCTATTCAAAACACATTTTCATCTGCTTTTTGCAGATTTAGTGGAACTTTCGAAAAATGAATTTGGCATTCTGTTGGGTTAATGTCCAAACCTATCGGAATCGAACTTAAGAAGAATAAACAGCAGTATTGTAAAAGCCCATAGAGAGGAGCCTCCATAGCTAAAGAATGGTAGTGGAATTCCAATAACAGGGAATACACCCACCGTCATCCCAACATTTACAACAATATGGAAGAATAAAACCGACACAACGCCATAACCGTAAACCCTAGCAAAACCCTCGCGTTGGCGTTCCGCAATCCGAATTAATCTGAGCAAAAGGTAAAGAAATAACCCTAAAACGGCGGTTGAACCCAAAAATCCCCACTCCTCCCCAACAGTGCAGAAAATAAAATCGGTACTTTGCTCTGGAACAAAGTTATACTTGGTTTGAGTACCTGCAAGGTAGCCTTTCCCTAAGAAACCACCCGAGCCAATCGCAATTTTTGATTGGTTAACGTTATAGCCCCAGCCAAGCGGGTCGGACTCAATCCCTAACAAATCGTTTATACGTTTTTGATGATGAACATCTAGCACATTATGAAAAACGTAATCCACAGACAACGACATAGCAATTGCCACAGTTAAAAATGCAGCCCAAATGTATGCCTGCTTAAAACGATTGGCAAAACCATACACAAAAGCAATAACAATCCCAACGGTAACTGGAATGAAGAAATAGTATGTAGTTGGAATTTTGAAATCAAATAGTTCAGAAGCGAGGTACATTAACAAACCCATTCCAACCAATCCAAAAGTCAATCGGAATGAATCCTTATACTTTCTTGTTTGAAGTATAAAAATTACTAAAGTGAGTATATATAGAAAAACAATTATGGATACAGGATTGTATATAAGTGTTACGATAAATAATAATACTACAAAAATCAAAAAGGCTAAAATCCAACCAGGTAAACCTTCACGGTATAGAATAAAGATAAATGAACCAAAAACTAGCGCAGAACCCGTATCATTTTGCAATAATATAATCCCTGCTGGAACGGCTATCAATACAAAAACCATTAAGTAGGACCGTATATTGTTAAGTTTAAAACCGTAAGGTCCCATCAACCTAGCAAGGGCAAGCGCAGTAGCAAATTTTGCGAACTCGGCAGGTTGTAAGCCAAACGAGCCTATCTGTAACCAAGATTTTGAGGCATTAACTGTTTTCCCCAGTAATAGTGTCCCGAGAAGTAATGCAATGACCAAACCATAAATTAGGTATGAGAAAACCATGTACAACCGCGTATCGCTCAGCATTATCACAGTGGCTATTATAAAAGCAAATAGAATCCAAACCAGCTGTTTTCCATAACGTTGACTAAAGTCAAGAATGCTACTATGCTCCTCGCTATAAACGGCAGCGTAAATATTCATCCAACCCATTAATACCAAAAGGATATAAATGAATATTGTAGTCCAATCGAGGTTGTTTACCAGTTTATTTCCTTTTTGCACGACGGTCTAATAAGTTTGCTTTTAATAAATAATCCTCTAAATATGGTCTGGATATAGAATCTTTCAAATATTTCTCAATCATTAAACTTGCAATTGGCGCAGCCCAAGTTGCACCAAAACCGGCATTCTCAACATAAACCGCTATAGCAATTTTTGGGTCATCCTTTGGCGCAAAAGCGAAAAACACTGAATGGTCTGCCCCATGGGGATTCTGGGATGTTCCTGTTTTTCCACAGATTCTAATATCAGGTATTGCGGCAATTCGGGCAGTTCCGCCTCCTCCAGGCTCACAATTCACTGCCAAATCCATTCCCTCAATAATATACTTGTACCAACTAGAGTCGATGGAAGTGGTGTGCTTTTCGTAAAACCTAGAGTCAACCTCCTCACTCCCTTCAAGATCTTTTACAATATGAGGAGTATAGTAATATCCCTTATTGGCAATGGTTGAAACCAAATTTGCCATCTGCAATGGAGTTGCAGCAAGTTCTCCTTGACCAATCGAAAGTGAAATAATAGTTAACGAACTCCAGCCACCTTTTCGGAAATACTTATTGTAGAAATTCACTGAAGGGACTATTCCTTTGGACTCATTTGGCAAATCGATTCCTAATTTATTGCCATATCCAAATGACCCAACATGGTTTTTCCAGTTGTTAAAGCCATTCTCAATAGAACCATACTCTCGCTTATCAATAATATTTCTAAAGACATGGCAATAATAGGTATTGCATGATGATGCTATTGAATGCTCTAGGTCTAATGGCGAAGGATGATTATGACATCCAACACCCCTTCCAACAGTATACCCTCCATAACATGCATATCGGGTAGAAGGAGAAACAACCCCTTCCTGCAAACCAATAAGCGCATTTACAACCTTAAACGTTGACCCCGGAGGGTAAAGCGCCATTATTGAACGGTTGAAGATTGGTTTAAGCGAATCGTTTTGAAGATTTCTGAAATTATCGGCTCTATCCCTACCAACAAGTAACTCAGGATTATAGGTTGGGCTCGAAATCATGGCCAAAACTTCTCCTGTTTTGGGTTCTATAGCCACAACGCTACCAATCTTATTAATCATTAACTTTTCGCCATACTCCTGCAGGTCTGCATCAATTGTCGATACTAGGTTTTTACCAACTTTGGCTATTGAATCGAAACGTCCCTCCTCGTAAGGGCCTTTTATTCGGTTATGCACATCAACCATAAATATATTGACGCCCTTAACGCCACGGAGCTCTTTCTCATAGTATTTCTCCATCCCGTTAATCCCAATATAATCGCCCTGTTGATAGTAGGGTTGCTCCTTTACCACAGACTCATCAACCTCACCAACATAACCGAAAAGGTGACCTGCAATTCTGCGAGGATAAGTTCGCACCGTACGGGGCTGAACCTCAAAACCCTGATACTTGTAAAGTACTTCCTGCAAACGAGCATACGATGAATCCGATATTTGCTTCAGCAGTACTACTGATTTACGGGGAGAATAACCTTTTTGCTTACGAACTTGTTCAAACGCATCTTTCACCTGCTCTGCAGTAAATCCTAACATAGAAGCAAACTCCAGAGTATCGAAAGGTTTTACCTGGTTCTTCACAATCAGTAAATCGTAAACCACCTGATTGGCTACCAATAAATCGCCATTTCTATCATATATGAGTCCTCGGGCAGGGTACTGTGTAATGTAACGAAGCACGTTATTGTTTGCCGAGAACTTGTAACGACTATCAACAACCTGAATGTAGAATAGTTTTATAATTATGACTACAAAGACAAGGATTATAATCCCTGAAATAATGTACTTTTTATCGGTTGTTATATTCAGCTGCACGGGTTACCTACTTTCTACTTGAACGTAAAAGTTCAAATAACACAATGAATAATGTTGTAAAAAGAGTACTCAAAATTATTCTGAGTAAAGTGATGTGGAAATGGTAAAACGAGAATGTTTCTAAAATAAATAATGCTGTATGATGAATAAGCACTGATATAACTGCATATCGAAGGAACCATTCCAAACCGCTACTTCCAATTCCAGGGGAGTCGAACCTATCCAAATCGTCGCGGTAACTCATCCACGAAAGAACAGTGGGTCGTACAAAAGCGAGAAGCACCGATGCGGATGTGTGTAACCCCAAGGTGTTCATATAGTAATCGACAGTAAAGCCAGTGAAAAAACCAATGATTAATAAAACCCAATTAGGAATACTAAATGGAAGAAGCAGAATGAAAAGAACGTAGATATAAGGGTTAATATACCCACTTAGGTTTATGTTGTTGAAAACCAAAACCTGCAGGGTAATTAGTACAACGAAAAGTAAAAGATAACGAGGTAACTGCTTAATCATTCTTGCTATTTATTTCAATTTTTGTAATCTCTGGGTTATCGTACGATTTTACTGCATATACATAATCGAGCTGTTTGAAATCGGTCAACAGTAAAACCCGAATGGTGTAGAAACTACCGTCCTTTTTATAAAATTCCGAAATTGTGCCAATAGGAATGCCGCGAGGAAAAATGGCAGAAAACCCACTGGTAACAATAGTATCGCCTTGCGCAATATTAACGTGTAACGGCACATCGCGCAAAACCACCTCTCTATAGCTTAATCCATCCCACGAAAGAGAACCAAAAACGCCAGATTTACGATGTCTTGCAGAAATCTTGAGGTCAGTGTTTAATACGGAAATCGCTGTGCAAAAATCGCGCGAAACAGACGCCACAACCCCCACTACTCCATCGTTACATACAACCCCCATTCCTTGAGAAATGCCTTCGTCAAGACCAACATTTAGGGTTATGAAGTTATGCTGACGATTTACGGAGTTATTTACAACTCTTGCTGGAATATGTAAATACCTAGCACCACTTAAACTGTCAATTCTAGTTGAGAATCCTTTTTCCTCCAGGGTAACCTTCAGACGTTCAATTTCATTCCTTAAGGCAACATTCTCCATTTTAAGTTCAATATTAGAACGCTTTAGATTCATGTACTGACCAATATTGCTGAACTGACCAGCAATAACACCCGAAATGCCCTTAGTTAATCTACCCACCTGTGCCTTTTGGTAATAGGTTGTATCCAAGTACATCCAGAGCGAAATGGCAAAAAGCAGAATGAATAGTACTACAAAGTGAAACCTTTCAAGGAATCGAATAAAATTGTTCATCGGTAAAGTTTACTAGGTTCAAACCTAATGCGAAAAATTATCGCATTAGGAATGGGAACTTATCTACATTCTTCAAAGCAATTCCTGTACCGCGAGCCACTGCGTGTAATGGGTCCTCGGCTACGTGGAAAGGAATATTCACTTTTTCTGATAATCGCTTATCTAAGCCGCGAAGTAGCGCACCACCTCCAGCAAGGTAAATACCTTTTTGAACGATATCGGCGTAAAGTTCTGGTGGAGTTTGCTCAAGCACGTTAAAGATTGCAGATTCAACCTTTGAAAGCGATTTATCCAAGCAGTATGCAATTTCTTGATACGATACAGGCACTTCAATTGGCAATGCTGTCATAAGGTTTGGACCACGTACAATGAAATCGGCTGGTGGGTTATCCAAATCGGGCAATGCAGAACCAACCTGAATCTTAATATCCTCGGCAGTGCGCTCACCAATCTTCACGTTATGTTGATGACGCATATACGCCTGAATATCCGAGGTAAAACCATCCCCAGCAATACGTACCGACTTATTGCAAACAATACCACCAAGGGCAATAACGGCAATCTCGGTTGTACCACCTCCTATGTCAACAACCATGCTTCCTTCGGGCGCTAAAACATCAAGTCCAATACCCAGCGCAGCAGCCATAGGCTCGTAAATCAAGTAAACATCTCTACCTCCAGCATGCTCAGATGAGTCGCGAACCGCACGAATCTCCACCTCGGTACTTCCGCTTGGAATACCAATTACCATACGGAGCGATGGGGTGAAAACCATATTCTTGGTATTAATCATCTTAATCATACCGCGAATCATCTGCTCTGCAGCGTTGAAGTCTGCAATAACGCCGTCGCGTAATGGACGAATGGTTCTAATGTTTTCGTGAGTTTTACCGTGCATTGCACGAGCCTCCTCGCCAATTGCAATCATCTTTCCGGTTGCATGGTCAATGGCAACTATCGAAGGCTGGTCAACTACAATTTTGTCGTTGTAAAGAATAATGGTATTGGCGGTACCCAAGTCGATGGCCAATTCCTGTGTCAAAAATGAAAAAAGTCCCATATCTTGAAAGTATTATATTTTAATGTTT
>CAZTVB010000127.1:4372-7075 GCA_964616315.1 uncultured Rikenellaceae bacterium | reverse complement strand
TATCGCCACACTGCTTCTCCTGCATCATGTGTAAATAGCCTTCAATGGCATTTAAAGGCGATTTTAACTCATGCGAAAGTACAGTAAGGAACTGAAAACGCACCTGCTTACCCTCCTTGTGGAGCTTACGGGTCATTCGGCGAAGGAAGAAATGCTTGGCGATATTCTCCATCGATGCCTTTAACTCCTGAGGAGTAAAGGGTTTTGGAACAAAATCGTATGCACCAATATTGGTGGCTTTAACAGCCAACTCCAGTGATGCATACGAAGTAATCATCATTACCAGAATATTGGGTTGATTGGCGTTAATGTACTCCAACACCTCAATTCCCTGAATTCCGGGCAACTTATTATCAAGCAGAACAATGGCAGGTGGTTGTTTCTGAATAATTTCGATTGCGGCCTCGCCGGTTTCAGCCTCAACAATATTAAAGCTAATTTCGTCCTCCAGGAAAGGATAACTAACAGAGAAATTTCTAAGAATACGTTCTACCCCCGAACGAATTCCGGGTTCATCGTCAACCACTAGCACATCAAGAATTTCCATACTAGAGTTTTAGTAGTTTAATAATTTCGCGGTGAAGTTGGTCGGGTCTAATACCCTTCTCAAGGTATAAATCGGCTTTAATCCACTTACGCTCCTGCTCAGAACTAATTCCAAAGGACATTCCAGTTTCAGCTGCGACTGCAGTTGCAATGATAATTGGAATTTCAGGATATTTGCGCTTAATTTTATAGCTAAGGATAAACCCACTATCCTCGTTCTCCATCATTAAATCGAGAATTGCCAAATCGGGCTTCATGGTGTTTAGCATCTGCTCAGCTTCGCGCTGACTTTCGGCAGTTACAACCTCAAAACCCATTTTCTCAACGTGAAACCTTAGTTGATACAAATAGTCTACATCATCGTCAACAATAAGGATAGTTTTTTTTGCAGTAGGCATATCGTTTAATTCGTTTAGTTTACTCGGCTGTACTAAATGTTCTTGGTATAATAATTCTAAAAGTTGTTCCCGTTGGCCCTATTGCTGGGTCAATATTTGAATCTACCTCAATTCGTCCCTTATGCATTTTCACAATTCCATAGGTTGTTGCAAGTCCAAGACCGGTTCCCTTTCCTATTCCTTTGGTTGTAAAAAATGGGGTGAAGAGCTTATCCATATTTTCCTCTGGAATTCCTAAACCAGTATCAATAACATTGAAAATGATTTCATCATTACTATCGTCTACCTCAACAGTTAAGGAACCGCCATTGGGCATAGCCTCAACAGCATTTTTATTGAGGTTAGTAAGAACCTGCATCATCTGTTCATAATCAAGCTCTGCAGTGCAATTTTGCGCTTTACAAACAACACTAGTGGTAATATTCTTCGGGATAACCACCGAAGAGATACTATCCTCAGCCAACTTTTTCAAATCAATTTGCTCCACCTTCACCTGATTTTTACGTGCAAAATTGAGCAAACCGCTCACAATCTTCTTGCATCGCTCGGCTTGAACAGATATTAACTCTAAGTCTTTACGCAAAGGGTCTTCTGGATTACATTCTTCCTTAAGAATATTGCTATACATCAGCACAACACCTAACGGATTATTTAACTCGTGGGCAATACCTGCAGAGAGTTGTCCCATATGCGCCAGTTTCTCGGAATGTTTAAGGGCTTGCTGCATTTTTGCCAACTTTTCGTTGGAAATTGCTAAATCTTTTATTGAAGCGTGCATCTCCTCAATGGTGTAGGGTAAGCACATCTCAATTTCGGCAAGACCTTCCACAATGGCTATTGCGTGTTCCAAGCAAGTATCGTAACCGCATGCACCACAGTTAAGATGGTCGCGCGATGAAAATTTTCCCATTGAAGCTAAAATTCTGCCCACTTCATCCTCGGTAGGCATAGATATTCTTTTATCGTCGGGAGTAAAACTCTTTGATAAATCGAGGTTAGAGTACTCAGCAATCTCCTTTTCCCAATCGGTCTGTTGGCTCTTTGTAAGTTTATTCCGAACATAAGAACTGATAAAGGTTTTCCGTTCGAATCGTTTTCCTCCAGGAGTCATTCCTGGGCCCATAATACAACCCTCGCAACAGAGCAACTCCAAATTCTGACCTTTTAAACTACCAGTTTCCCACTCCTTAATTGCTTCCTGAAAACCTATACGACCTTCGGCTACAGTAATATTTCCCTCAATCAAATCGTCAAAAATATTGACCGTTTGCATCAACCCTCTGCTAACAGGGAATATAGCACCACGCCCAGCATGAGGTGGGTCAAACTCCGAAGATTTTATATTATCGCCTGTGATTCCTGCATGTTCTAACATCCCTCGTAATTCCCGGAAAGTTAAAACCTCATCCACCTCGTCCGATTCCGCCTTTTTGGCAATACATGGTCCAATGAAAACCAACTTAACATCATCGCCTAACTTATTACGAACCACACGACTTGTTGCTACCATCGGCGATACTAATGGCGATAGGTTATCAACCAAATCGGGATGATAGTATCGGATATAAGTAACAATTGCAGGACAATCGGACGAAACATAACCCTTACCAGACCTGTCCTCTAGCAATCCCTTATACTTTTGCGCAACCAAATCGGCACCAAAGGCAACCTCAAAAACATAAGAAAAACCTAGTTCACGAAGCATCCCAACGAAAACCCTATAATCTTCAATCTCAGAAAATTCGGCAGGAAAACTTGG
>CAZTVB010000127.1:0-4272 GCA_964616315.1 uncultured Rikenellaceae bacterium | reverse complement strand
GGCATAAATCTCCTTAACCTGCGGGTTTTTATAGGAACAGCGAATTGTATCTATCTCATCAATCTCGTATAAAGCTTTAGCCCTTTGCCTTGAATCCTTATCCTCCGACACAAATGGCTGACCGCCTCCGTTCACACATCCTCCCGGACACGCCATAACTTCAATATAATCGGCCTTAACATTACCAGCGGCTAACTCATCCATAAACTTATGAATATCCTTTAGACCACTAATCACGATAAAGGTAAACTCCCTATCGCCAGCATTGAACTTAACCTCGCGGATATTACTATTTGAACGAAAATCGGCGACCTTGAAATTCTGCAAATCTTTTCCGGTAATTAAGTTGTAAACTGTTCGCATTAATGCCTCGGAAGAACCGCCGGCAACTCCGAACAATTTTCCTGCCGAACTTCTTACATTAAAAGGAGCATCGGCACTCTGAGAATCTACGTTCTGAATATCGACACCGTGTAACTTTATCAACCTTGCTAATTCGCGTGTGGAGAGAACAGAATCTACATCCGATACGCCTTTGCTAGTCATCTCCTCGCGCTGAGCCTCAAACTTTTTGGCCAAGCATGGCATTACCGAAACGGAGTATATGTTGGATGGATTGATATTCTTTTGCGGAGCAAAGTAAGTTTTAATCAATGAGCCCAATATCTGCTGAGGTGATTTTGCTGTTGACAGCAAGTTCAACTGATTTGGGTAGAACTGCTCCATAAACTTAACCCAGGCAGGACAGCACGCTGAGATAATTGGTTGCCCTTGATTGCCTTCCTTTATATTCAACAACTCGTGAGCCAACTCCATTATTGCAATATCGGCTGCTACGGATGTATCAAACACGTACTTAAATCCTATCTTTTTAAGAGTGGCATTGAGTATACCATTTAAATCCTTACCTACCTTCATTCCAAACTCCTCGGCCAATGAAACGGGTATTGATGGAGCAAACTGAACCACTGGTATTACATTTGGATTGTTCAACGAATCGATTACCTCGTCAATATTGGAGCGCTCATTCAATGCGCTTGTAGGGCAAGCTAACACGCACTGTCCACAACCTATACAACTAGAGAAATTCAGGTCGCGCGACATTGTGGTTCCGATGTACATGTTGCAACCCCGCTTAACAAATTCGAAAGTTGAAACTGATTGAACCTCATCGCAAACACGAACACACCTACCGCAAAGAATACACTTAGCAGGGTCGCGAACTATGCTTGGGCTCGATAAATCTAATTTTAGGTTGATGCTTTTACGCTGAACTTTACGCTCGCGGATATGTAATTCGGCAGCCAACGACTGTAACTCGCAATTCTCGTTGCGCACGCAGTACAAACAATCGTCGGGATGGCTTGCCAAAAGTAGTTCAACCAGGGTTTTACGAGCTCTTACAACTCGTGGTGAGTGCGTTTTAATTCGCATAGACTCCTCAACAAACTGCGAGCAGGACGTTACCAAATTCTCCCTTCCTTCAACCTCAACAACACAAAGCCTACAAGCACCTGTTGGCGACAAATCCTTCATATTGCAAAGCGTTGGAACTCTAATACCATTGCGGTTAAGAGCCGAAAGAATGGTTTCGCCTTTGCGAGCCTGAATTTGCCGATTATTTACTTCAATATTTATGTTCATACCAATTGCTCTTTTGAACGATTACTTAAAGAATACCGCGGCAAACTTGCACGTAGTTTGACAAACGCCACATCCAATGCACTTCTCCTCAACTATAAAGTAAGGCGAACGAGGTGTTCCAATAATTGCGTTAGTAGGACATTTCTTAGCGCAAGCAGTACAACCAGTACATTTATCTACATCTATATAGAATGTTCTTAAATCGCGACAAACGCCAGCCTTACATTTACGGTCGAAAATGTGCTCCTCAAACTCATCTCTGAACGATTTCAAAGCCTTTAACAAAGGCTTGGGCGCTGTTTGACCTAATCCACAGAGCGATGTATCCTTCATCACCTCGGCTAACGTTTCCAAGTGAATCACACCTTTGAAACGTTCAAGCGTATTGTGCCCCTCGTTACTATAAGGACGACGAGATATATTATCCAGAATTTGATACATTCTGTTTGAACCCTCGCGACAAGGAATACACTTGCCACAGCTCTCGTTACGGATAAAGTGCATAAAATACTTGGATAAGTCCACCATACAAACAGTTTCATCCAGTATTTGAACGCCTCCAGACCCCATAGGAATTCCCTTACTACTCAACTCATCAAAGTCAATTGGAACATCCATTTCATCCGGAGTTACGCTAACGCCCGAAGGGCCTCCAAGATGAATTGCCTTAAGCAATTGGTCGGGCTTAACACCTCCGGCCAAATCAACTAGAGTTGCCAATGACTCTCCCATCGAAACCTCAACCATACAGGTATTGGAAACCTTTCCGTTAATGGAGAATATTTTTGTTCCCTTTGAATTTTGCGTTCCAATGTTAGCAAACCAAGTTGCTCCATTTAAAAGTATATCAGGGATATTTGCAATAGTTTCTACGTTGTTAACAACCGTGGGCTTGTTATTGAAACCAACCTCAGTTGGATAGGGCGGTTTAATTGATGGCATCCCGCGCTTACCCTCTAAACTGCGGATTAACGCTGTTTCCTCGCCACACACATACGCCTCGGGTCCACGCTTAATGGTGATATCGAGGCTAAATCCGCTATCGAGAATATTGTAACCAAGCAAACCAAAATCATAAGCTTGCTTAATTGCCGTTTCCATTCTCGTAACGGTTAAATCGTATCGATTTCGGATATAAATAAAAGCCTTATTCGCACTAATAGCATAGGAACTTATAATAATTCCCTCAATAATACGATGTGGGTCGCTCTCAATAAGCAATCTATCCATAAATGCGCCAGGGTCGCTCTCATCGGCATTACAGATGAAATAGCGCTCGTTTGTAGGAAAAGCCAATGCTTTACGCCACTTCACTCCTGTCGAAAAGCCTCCGCCGCCTCGCCCTCTCAATCCGCTCTCCTCAACAGTTTTGCAAACCGAGTCGCACGTGTACTGCCGTAATGTTTTTGCTAGCGCAGAATAACCTCCACTTGCAATATAGTCAATTATGCTCTCGGGGTTTATAACACCAGAATTGCGGAGAAGTAAACGGTTCTGCTTTGCAAAAAAAGGATGCTCTGTCATCAATGGCACATCTGGCCAAAGTTCAAGTATTGACGAAGGATACTGAAACAAAGCAACATCTGATTGAATAAAATTATTCAGTGCCCCATCAAGAATTGAAGGAACATTGTCAACAGATACATTTCGGAATGCAACCCTCGATTTTCCCGGAAGTTGAACCTCAACAATAGGTTCGAACGAACACATACCTATACTTCCAACCCTTACCAAATCGGCATTTATAGCATTCTCATCAATATAATTTTTAATTGCATCGTAGGTTCTTAAGGCTCCTGCAACAATTGAAGAGGTTGTGATGCCAATAAAAATAATTGGTTTACTAATTCGCTCGTGCCTATAGCTGAATAATTTTTCAGAAATATCATGAGGCAAATCAGAGTGAAGGTTTGGTATAACCTTTTCGGCAAAGAAACTACGGTCGGTATTGGTATAGGGTGTATCCATAGGTAATCTTTTACTCTATGATTAATTCGTCTAAAATGCTCTTTAACTTAACGGGAGTTAACTCAGTGTGATACTCGCCATTAATAGAAATAACAGGACCTAAATGGCAAGCCCCCATGCAAGTTAGTACCTCAAGGCTGAAAAGTCCATTTCTAGTGGTTTGACCATTCTTAATTTTCAGGTTCTTCTCGATATAGTCAATAATCCACTTGGAACCATTCATTCGGCACGACGTGCCGTTACAAGCCTGAATATGGTGCTTACCTTTTTTCTCGAAACGAAATTGATTATAGAAAGTAGCTAATCCGTAAATTTTAGATGTTGGTATGTTTAAATGCCTACCAACCATAACTACGGCATCCTCGTTCAAACATCCAACCTGTTCCTGAATCTCCTGTAGTATAGGGATTAAACTATCTCGGCCTGAATGACTATACATTTCGAGAATTGCATTAACTTTTTCTTTCATAATCACTCAAAGATTGCATAACTGTTATTCAACTAACAAATATGTAATTAACTGTAAATATGAATATTAACCACACCACCTTACTGTTAATTCTGGAACAATTTAATAAATGAAATTAAAAAAGCCAAGTGTTTTATAATTTTGAGCTGTTTTTTAACATATTCTGATAAATCGTTACCAATTTTCAATTG
>CAZTVB010000126.1:0-7141 GCA_964616315.1 uncultured Rikenellaceae bacterium | reverse complement strand
TAATTCATTATAGCCTTATGTTTTCAAATATTAATTTTGAGAATTTTATTGAAGCTCTAAAAAGTGAACTCCAGAAGGATTTGCCTGGATTTGATGCGCAAAAAACCATGTCGCCATCAATCCGTGAAGATTTAATGGGAAATACTGCCCCAAACTCTAATACACGCCAAAGCGCTGTACTCATTTTGCTCTTCCCGAACCGCAACGATATTAATACTTTGCTAATTAAACGTCCTATTTACGACGGTCCGCATAGCGGACAGATTAGTTTTCCTGGAGGTAAATTTGACGAGGCTGATTCAAATATTCAAGCCACCGCATTAAGAGAAACCTTCGAAGAGGTGGGTGTTAAACCTACAGACATAAGCATAATTGGACAACTCACCCAACTTTACATTCCGGTTAGCAATATGATGGTACATCCATTTGTTGGTGCAATAAATTTTAAACCAGAATTCAACCCTGACGTAAAAGAGGTTGAACGGATTATTTATGCACCCATTAAACAACTCGCAAATCCAAAAAACAGGAGTGTTGAAGTTATTACCTCGCACCAAAAATTAATTACCGCTCCTTACTTCAACATTTCCAAGGAGTTTGTTTGGGGTGCTACGGCTATGATTTTGGCCGAATTTGTAGAAATAATAAATGGTTCAATAAAAAAGCGCCAGTAAAACCAGCGCTTTTAAATTACTTTAGAATATTCTTGTAATGTTCGTACCTATCGATTATTTCACTAACGTACCTAAAAGTTTCCTCTCCCCGTAATCGTCCAAAACGCACCACCGTATCGGATAAGAATTCCGATTTATGACGAATAAAGTACTCCACATTCTCATCCCAAACATCGGGGTCTTTTCCATATTTTCGTGCCAAGTTGCGTGCATCAATTACATGACCAATGCCAGCATTATAGGCAGCAAGAACAAATTTAAAACGTTCCTTCTCGGGTATATTGTACTCAACCATTTTATCGTCGAGCCACTTAAGGTATTTTACTCCAACCTCAATTTGCTCTTTAGCACTAACAGTGCTGTCAATACCCCAGTGTTCTGCTGTTTGGGGCATAAACTGCATAACGCCTGTAGCCCCTTTATGGGATACTACGTCGTGTTTAAATCTCGATTCCTGATATACCAATGATGCCAACAAGCGCCAATCCCAATTTATCTTTGGGCTATTTTTCTTAAAATACTCGTCCCACTCCGAAACCCTATCCTGATGAACAAAATAGTAGTCGTTACTTAATCTCTTAAGGTGATTTGGGTTTTCGTAGTACTTCCTTTTAATCATTGCATAGCGCGAAGTGCTTAAGTAACCCTCAAACCAATCGTTTACCTTATTAAGCAACTCGGGCGAAGATGGTCGCAATGCCCATGCAGTATGTTGGGGAAATCCAATGGCTGTGCTATAATCAACATTTTGAAGTGAACTTGCTTTTATTTGTGCCACAGTCTCATCACAAACCACATAGTCTATCTCGCCCATAGCTACCAAATCGATTAGTTGCTCGGCATCGTATTCTGGTAGTTCAACTATCATTATGTTTCCGCCTATCTCCTCGGATAAATTGGCAAGCCTTTGTGCTGCCGCAGAACTACGTTGAACGTAAACAACCTTACCCGATAAATCCAAGGGGTTCTTTACTATAAGTTTCTCACTTTCCTCGGAAGTGGAAGGAACGCGCTGAACAAGCACCTGGCGTGTTTCGCCATGGGGTGTTGTAAAGTTAAATTCCTTTTTGCGCTGGGTGGTTATGGTTAGGTTATTAGCAATTATATCAACCTCACCATTTTTGAGCATTTCGAAAGATTTTTCGATGTCGTTTTCGGCAATCAGCTCCAACTTAACACCCAGATAGGATGCTAAATCGCGAAGCAAATCGTACTGATAGCCCATAGGTTCGCCCTTATATAAAAAGTAACTTGTAGAGTTGTAATCGGTAACTGCTACAAGTTTACCATCGGCCAGAATCTTAGCCAAGTCTCGCATCTGTACCTCAGTTTGTCGCCTTACCGAGTCATTACTAATGCAAGAGAACATTATAAGCGAAGCCAAAAAAACCACCCACTTTATCCTACTTGTGATAAATGTCTGCATATCAAAGATTTTCTTGGTTTTAATTATTTTATTCGAGTACAAAAATAGCCCATTAGGATTTGTTACAGAAGTAAATTTTGATGACTAGTTATAGAATATCCATGAAAGACCGAATTTGAATACTCTACGGTTTGCAGCATAGTGGAGCGCAGTAAAGTATTCACTATCAATCAGTCCCTGATTTACGTGTTCGTATTTGAAGAATAATGTTGCCCTTTTCCACCTAAAATTGGCAAACACATCGGCAAAAGGATAGTCTCCAATTTTTTTCTCGCGCTGGTTAATAAACTGAGCTGTCGCAGGCATAAAAGCATCGGCATAGAACTTTGTTCTATAAAATCCGCTAACGCCAAACTGTCCTGTTAAAACATTCTTAACCAACTCATGCTCGTAAAATAACGACGAAAAAACCGAAAATGTAGGTAAACTCAAAACATCCTCGTTGGTATTTGCTTGCCACAACACCTTGTTCACAAAGTAAAATCCTCCCAGTTTAAACGTCTTCTTAACATATGCCGAAGTTGCTGTTACGTTGTTCGCCTGAGTTGGAAGGCCTTCGGAGTCGAAGTACAGATAATCAACAATTCGTATAAGATTATAACCGGCCTCTAGTCTCCACTTTTCGGCACCAATCATTCCGCCAATCATAAACCGTTTTTCCTTCTCAAAACTATTGCTCCACATAAAATTGTTGGAATAATAATTTTTCAGGAAAATATCGGGTTCCCTGTCACTAATTAAAACAGTTCCTTTTACATAAGGCATCTCCGTCGATTTCCATGGTAAAACCATAAGCTGACCAAATAGTTCCTTATCGTTAGCCCTATATCCGTTGATGTAAAACCTTAAACTACCGCTATAGTTTAAGTAAGCCGATTTACTGAACACACCTACGCCAAAGTGGTTGGTTTTTATTTTGGAATTTTCTCGTTCAAAAATAAAATCGGTAGGTTTAAAGTGATAATAATTACCAAAAGTGTTCGTGAGCCAAACCCTAAGACCTGGAATACCAGGATATTTAGCTATCTGCGTTAATTCAAGCAGTGCTGTTGTTGTGTAATTTAATAGATATATAGAGTCGTGGGTTTGATACTTATTTATGTAGTAATTCTTGTAGTAAACAGTATCGTCGTCGGAATATACTCTGGTGTACCTATTCGCATCGAATATGAGTTTCGAAGTAACAAGTGGCGATACTACTATGGAGTCACTGCCATCCACAGATTTTAGAGTTGTTCTCTTCACAAGGATATCGTACCCTGCAATAGCAGCAAAACTACGTTGACGATACTCTGAACTAGCGTTATTTAAACGGAATGGTACAAGCGACGCTTCAAGCACGGTATCCTGAATAAACTTATCGTCCTCCAAGCCACCATTCTCCTTATTCCTTATGTATGTGTATGTAAAAGTAGCCTGTGCCGAAATTCTGTCCTTGTAGTAACTCCCAAAAACCGATACAACATTATTCCTAGTGAGCTGATTCTCATACATCCCCTTCGTATTGTAGTAATCGTAATGAATGCCCAGATTTAAGTACCTATTAACATTCTGTGTATGTAAAACTTTCAGAATCTGGTCGGCTTCCTTCTTCTTACCTCCCGTTGAGTACTCTAAAACGGTATGGGGACTCTTTACATTATACTGTTCACCAGATATTGTTTGATGTAAATAAACGCTATAGCCCCTTGAAAACAGGAAGGGATAATCAAAATTACGTTCAAAAAAGTGGTCCGTTTGTATAGGAGCCCCTAAATTCCCAAGGTAAGTTTGCGTGATAAAACTTTTTTGATTGGGCTCAACCAAGTGCGATAGGAAAACAACCGTATCGAAAGCCATTTGCTCCTCTAAATCGAAAGTTTTTGAGTTCAACCGCCACGAATACGAAGCCTTGGTTTTATTGACAGGATTCAGGATGTCCACAATGTTAATACCTTTAGCAACGGTATCGGCACTTTTGGAGCCTTTGTCAATTTTAAAGTCCGAGAATGCGTCTTTATCCTTTTTATTTAGGGTATCGGAATCCAATGTCAAATTCTTAACCTCCTGTGCAAATGTATTAACCCCAAAAAGGGTAGCACATATCAAAAGAAAAGATGCACCAATATGTATAATGTTTAACTTCATACGGGGTGCAAATATAGTAATTTGATTTTAGATATGGGCAAAACACCCCTAACAACCCTGAAAATCAAAGCTAATGTATATAAAAATGAGGAGTAAACTAAAAGGTGGCAGGAGTAAAGAGAGTGTTTCATTCTCTTTTAAACTCTCAATTGTAGCGACACCTTTGCAGACATTAAGTTAATGACATAAGATGCAAAGAAACCGTTTGCATGTGAATGGAAATTAATCTGATTTTATCCTTTATGCTTTTTTCACAAATTCTGATTTCAGGTACATCGAACCAATACCATCAATTTTGCAGGAAATATTATGACCATCGCTACTATCTACTAATCGTATGTTTCGCACTTTCGTTCCTGCTTTAATACCCGAAGGGGAGCCTTTTACTTTTAGGTCTTTGATAACGGTAACCGAATCGCCATCGTTTAAAACATTTCCGTTAGAATCTAAAACTTTGCTCATCTGACTTTCTTCCTCCAGCTCTGCAGGATCCCATTCATAAGAACAATCGGGGCAAATCCATAAGTTCATGTCCTGATATGTGTTTTCCGAATTACATTTTGGGCATTTGGGTTCGTTAGCCATATTTATTGTCGTTTGTTGTATTATTAGCGCAAAGTTAATGTTTTTGTTGTTAAGTATTCAGCAAAAGTCCTCTCTCTGGGATTTATGATAAAAGCGCCCACCTAAAAAATAATGCAAACAGAACTAGAATACATTATAATAAAACGGCCCAGGCGAACCTGAGCCGAATGTAATCTTTGGTATCAGCATTAACTAGGACTACTTCTTTTCCTGAAGGGTTATAACTGTTTTCATACTTTGCGACATCGGTATCGACATGTTTTGCTGACCCGATACGGATATGGACATATCAATACCAGTCTCAAACTCAATGTACGAAACAACCGAGCTGTTCGAATCGAACAATCCAAACCCTTTATTTTTACCTGTTCCTTCAACAAACATCTGCATGCCCATTTGTTCGCCTTTTCCTTCTACGTTTAGGGTTGCCTCAAACTCAATTTTGGAAAACTCCTTACCATCCTTTGCTTCAACTCCAGCATAGGTATATTTAAAGTCGGAGTTAGTAATTGTTTCGAAAGGATTTGCGCTCGACTTAGCATTGGTTTCAGTGCTTACGTTACTCCAAACTTCACCAACCTTAACTTTTTTGCCAGGCAACTGAAGGTACATCCAGTTTTGCTTTGAAGACTCAGATAACCCCGGAATTGATGCAGTATCGAGAACTGTCCTTGAAATTAGTTTACCTTCCTTAGTGTACACAACACGGCTACGCTCGTTAACATTATCGAACTTAAGTGTGGTATCCTTGCCCATGGCTACATTGCGCATCGTCATATCCTTAAGTACCTCAATAACTGCAATGTCACCATTTTCGGCAACGTTCTCAACAAATATCTCCGCGTTAATGCTGATGTCCATCAAAATCTTTATCTCATTAGGCCCCATAGTTTGGGTAATGGTATTGGAAAGTTTTGTATTCTGCACAAAAGTTTTACCTTTTGCAAAATTGTACAGTAATGTTGCCTCTTGAGAAAATGATAACCCGCTAAATGCAACAAGCGCTAAAAGTAGTAGCGATTTAAGATTGTTAATTTTCATTGATTTGTAATGTTATGTTTGTATTAGGGTTTATTTATGGTATAGTACCTATTCTCGTTAACAATTCTCCATGCTGTTCTAAAAACAAGTTTGGTAGTTTTTTCTGCTTTAGCATGGTCAACCTTGTCAGGATTATCCCTTACAGTATGGTAATCACCATGTGTACCTGTAAAGAAAAAGATTGACGAGATGTTATTTTTGAAAAAGTTTGCATGATCGCTAGCACCAAAGAATTCGTTACCAGAATCGATGATATTTAATCCAACAAAATTATTTTCTTCCTTAATAATTGTGTTGAGCTCTGGGTTAAACTTCTCGCCTAATATCTGCAACGAGTCACCATTTCTACTTATCATATCAAGGTTGAGCATAGCAACAGTTTTAGTAAGTGGAATAAGAGGTTTTTGAGTATAGTACTCAGAACCGTATAACCCCTTTTCCTCCCCTGCAAAAAGGATGAAAAGAATACTCCTCTTAGTTTTCTTTGATACTGAAAAAGCCTTTGCCAAAGCCATTACCCCAGCTGTGCCCGATGCATTATCGTCGGCACCATTAAAAATATAATCCTCACCGGGCTTGTAACTATCCTTATATCCAACATGGTCGTAATGCGCTCCAATAACTAAAATCTCATCCTTAAGTTTTGAGTCACTACCTTTGATTAGCCCAACTACATTTTTAGCAGTAAAGTGCTTGATATCAAGTTTAGTCTTAACATTACTCGAAACCTCGGAAAATTCGAACGAAAAAGGGTTAAGTTCTGTATCTATCTTTTTTTGAATGCGTTTTAAAGAATCAACACCACCAAGCAAAAAGTTGATAACATTCTCCCCAACCTGAATGCAGGGTATAGACACCTCCTGGGAATAAAGCGTTATTTGTGGCGTAATACTACCCTTAAACTTTGATAAACTTGGCCACGAGTATCCTTGAGGATTTAACGTTACGTGATTTAGTGGATCCGTAACAACCATGATGGCTACAGCCCCTCTACTCATTGCATTCTTAAGTTTTGACTCTATACTTGAATGATGCGTATTGCGTTTCCCTTCAAAAACATCACAAGTATCGTTTTCTTGGGGTTCATGCTTCATTACCAAAACTATTTTGCCCTTAACATCTAAATCTTTGTAATCGTCGTAATTATATTCAGGAGCAGTAATGCCATAGCCTGCAAAAACAATGTTTCCAGAAATTTCAGCATCTGCGGTGTTTTCAAAAGGTGTATAGTCAGTTTTCAGTTTAAAACTCACGCTGTTACTCCCTCTTCTAATGCTCAATCCACACC
>CAZTVB010000125.1:0-7193 GCA_964616315.1 uncultured Rikenellaceae bacterium | reverse complement strand
GATTGGGATTTTTGGTGGATTCAAAATTATAAGGGTAATCCTGATTTAAAACCAGAATCATCGCTCACCATGGATTTTGGAGTAGGTTTTACCTCATCAAATAAAGCATTTAATTTTGATGTTACTTTCTTCAATACCAATCATGCCGATAAAATTGTTGAGTATAAAGAAAACGATACAACCTTCTTTAAAAACGCAAATTCAGCGCATTACCAAGGTCTTGAAGCAATGGTATCGATTGATTTTGGTAAGTTTATGAGCGATAGGTATAAGTTAGAACTATACGCTAACCTTACCATAATGACTAACTGTACTTTTGAGGACACCAAAGTTGAAGGAGGAAATACAGTTCAGTTTGATAGGGACATGCTTTATGTACGCAAGAGTAATGGTTCTTTTGGTATAATGTACGATAACTATAAGGGATTCTCGACACGATTAAATGCCCGTTACATTGGTTCACGTTTGGAAACCGATAATTTTTCAACTTTACGGCCCAAAATTACTATTGCTGATTATTACCAAAAAGATGGTTACACTGCTGCAGATAAAGTTCTTCAGCATCCAGATTACTTAATTTTTGACTATTCAGTATCGTATACTTTCCAGAAGAATAAGAAATTTGGGTTAACAATTGCTAACTTGTTGGATGAAAACTATACCGAGAAGGATGGTTACAATATGCCCGGTCGTTCAGTAATGGGTAGTTTTACTTACAACTTTTAAAAATATAAACTATGGCCAAGGTAACATTAATTACAGGCGGTCAACGTTCAGGTAAAAGCCGACATGCACAGAAATTAGCGGAGGAAAACTCCGCTAATCCTGTTTACTTAGCCACTGCGCGAAAATGGGATGCTGAGTTTGAGGCACGGATTGAGCGCCACAAGGCCGACCGCAGCGAAAAGTGGCGAACAGTTGAACAGGAACGATTCCCTGAAAATGTAGACTTTACAGGAGAAACTGTTGTGATGGACTGCGTTACCCTTTGGCTAAACAATATCTTTTTCGATAGTCAATTCAACGTTGAGATATCGCTTAAGCAAGCAAAAGAGGAATGGGAAAGGCTCACCAAATCATCGTTCCGACTTTTTGTTGTGAGCAATGAACTGGGAATGGGCGTAATCCCCGAAAACAAGGAGGCTCGACAATTCGCCGATTTACAGGGATGGGTGAACCAATTTATCGCATCGCAAGCCGATGAGGTTATTATAATGGTTTCGGGGATTCCTCTAAAAGTGAAGTAGCCTTTCTAGTTAATGAACTTTTCAACTTTATAACTTTATAAACTTCTAACTCAATGAGAGAGCAATTACAGAAAAAAATCGATTTAAAAACAAAACCAGCAGGTTCACTAGGACAGTTGGAGGATATTGCAATGCAGGTTGGGCTTATACAAAATACACTTAGTCCTTCAATCAAAAAACCAACCATAATAGTTTTTGCGGCCGACCACGGTATAACCGACGAGGGCGTTAGCCCTTATCCAAAAGAGGTTACCTGGCAAATGGTTATGAACTTTGCTGCTGGTGGTGCGGCTATCAATGTTTTTTGCAGAAAAAATGGAATTACTCTTAAAGTGGTCGATGCTGGTGTCGATTATACCTTTCCTAACGGAGTGCCTGTTGTAAATGCCAAAATAGCCAATGGTTCACGGAATATGCGCAAAGAACCTGCAATGACAATTGCAGAATGCGAGGCTGTAATCAACAAAGGACGTGAAATTGTAAGAAACGAGCACGCCGCTGGTTGTAACACAATTGGTTTTGGCGAAATGGGAATAGGAAATACATCGCCCGCAGCATTACTTATGCATAGGGTAATGAAAATGCCAATTGAGGAGTGCGTAGGCGCTGGAGCAGGAATGGTTGGTCCAGCTTTACAGCATAAGCTAAATATCCTGATGGAGGTTTCGGAGAAGTATAATCCAACGTCTCCATTGGAAACCCTTGCAACTTTTGGTGGTTTAGAGATTGCGATGATGGTTGGAGCATACCTAGAGGCTGCAAAACTTGGAATGATGATTTTAGTTGATGGTTTTATTACAACGTCAGCTTTGCTGATTGCTTGTGAAATGAATTCAGATGTACGAAATCATTGTATTTTCTGTCATTACTCCAACGAGCAGGGTCATGGTAAAATGCTCGATTTCTTTAAGGCTGACCCAATACTTAAACTACGCTTGCGTCTAGGCGAGGGCACTGGTGCTGCACTTGCGCTACCAATTATCGAGTCGGCCATTGTGTTTTTAAATGAAATGGCTAGCTTTGAGGATGCAGGAGTTTCGAAAAGTTCATAAAGTTTGAAACGTGAACTAAACATATTTCTATCGTCAGTACTATTCTTCACAAGAATTCCAGTCCCTTTTCTTAAAGGTGATTTACAGAGTTCTTTGAAGGATGCAGTTCGATATTTTCCATTGGTAGGGGCAATAGTTGGAGGAATTGTTGCCCTTGCTTTCTTTGGTTTACAGCAGATTTTTCCATTGCCGCTTGCCATTTTGATAAGCATAGTGGCAGGTTTGCTCATCACGGGAGCATTACACGAGGATGGCTTTGCCGATTTTTGTGATGGTTACGGCGGAGGACATACCAAGGAACGCATCCTGGCAATAATGAAGGACAGTTCCATTGGTGTTTACGGTGCTGTTGGGGTTGTTTCTATTCTTGCAGTTAAGTTTGTTGCCTTGCTGTCTATTAATCCTGAAAGGATTATCTTTTCATTGATTGCAGCGCATACTTTTAGTCGGCTAACCCCAGTTTTTCTGATGTTTACCTCGCACTATGTTCGACCTGATGAAACAGCTAAGGCAAAAACTGTTGGAAGTAATGCATCCTTAGCCAGTTTATTGGTTGCATCCGCGGTTGGGGCTGCATCGCTATTTTTGTTGACAATAAATCAGGCAATAGTAGTATTAGTTGTTGTAAGCTTTATGTTTATAGGCTTTAGAGCCTATGTAATTAAACGAACAGGTGGTTATACTGGCGATGTGCTTGGTGCATTACAGCAAATTACCGAAGTAACAATGTATCTTGTAATGGTTGCAGTTAATTAGTTATGGACTGCTAGACTTTCATTCCTGCGAAAGCAGGAATCCATAATTTTAATGTCTAGATTCCGCATCAAGTGCGGAATGAGAATATAATATTTAGTTGTATTACAGGTAGTTATTATGAACTTATACCTTGTCCGACATACCAGAGTTGACGTGCCAAACGGCTTTTGCTACGGTTTTACCGATGTTCCTTTGGCCGAAACATTTATTTCTGAAAGCAACGAGGTTATAAAAAAACTCAAAGGTGTTTCGTTCAATGCAATCTACTCAAGTCCATTGACTCGCTGCACCCAGTTGGCCATTAGAATTGCTAATGGTAGCGAAATTAATTTCGATGAGCGGTTAAAGGAGATGAATTTTGGTAACTGGGAGGGAAAATTATGGGATGATATATATCCAACCACCGAGGCCAAAGGATTTTTCGATGATTTTGTAAGAAACTCGGCATCCAACGGCGAGTGTTTTAGCGATGTGATAAGCAGAGTGAAAAGTTTCATTGATGAAATTTCATCAAAATCAGAACTCAATGATGTTTTGATTGTAACACACGGTGGCCCAATAAGAGCCTTTTGTAGCATTATCAACGGAACTAATCCTGCCAGCATTTTCGATTTGCAGGTCGATTATGGTGAGGTTATGAAACTTGAATGGAGGGAAGATTATGGGATTTGATGTCTTTCTTTTGACTTTATAAACTTTTCAACTTTACAAACTTTATAACTCAATACTAGTGAAGAAACTACGTCCAATAATGTTTGTAGGAACAGGCTCCGATGTGGGGAAATCTGTCATCAACACTGCGTTTTGTCGAATATTTCTGCAGGATGGTTTTAAACCAGCACCATTCAAGGCGCAAAATATGTCGCTGAACAGCTACGCCACCCCTGATGGACTTGAAATTGGACGAGCTCAGGCGGTTCAAGCCGAAGCGTGTGGAATTGAGTGTTCTGTGGAAATGAATCCAATTCTTCTGAAACCCAACAGTTACATGGATTCGCAGATAGTTCTGCATGGTAAACCAATTGGCAACAAAAGCGCAATGGAGTACTTTGTAGGAACCGACAGGGATATGCTTTTTGATGAGGCAATGAAGGCCTATAACAAACTTGATGCACAGTATAATCCAATAGTTATTGAAGGTGCAGGAAGCATATCGGAGGTAAACCTTTGGGATAAGGATATCACCAATATGCGCGTTGCCGAAAAGGTAAATGCCGCTACATACCTTGTTGCCGATATCGATAAGGGTGGAGTTTTTGCTAGTGTTTACGGCACAATTCAACTTTTGCCTGAGAATCAACGGAATCTTATTAAAGGCATAATCATTAATAAATTCAGGGGCGATATTCAACTTTTCACCGAAGGCAGAAAAATACTAGAAGAGTTAACCGGAAAGCCAGTTGTTGGAGTGATTCCGCATTTCCGCGATATTTTTGTTGAGCAGGAGGATTCTGTTGTGCTCGATTCGGCCACCACAACATCAAAAAAAGGATTGGTAAACGTTGCTGTGGTTCTGCTTAAACATATGTCGAACTTCACCGATTTCAACCTTTTGGAACAGCATCCAAACGTACATCTTTACTACACAGCAAACTCAAAGGAACTGGAACAAGCCGATATCATTATAATTCCGGGTTCCAAGAATACCATTGCCGATTTAATTCATATCCGGGAGAATAATCTGGCCAAGGTTATAATCAATCATCACCTAAATGGAAAGCCAGTTTATGGCATTTGTGGCGGTTTTCAGATTATGGGTAAGGAACTTCACGACCCTTATGGCATTGAGGGCGATACCCAATTTATTCCCGGACTTGGAATTCTCCCAACCGTTACAACCATTTCAACAGAAAAGAAGACCATTCAATGCAACTTTAAGTTTCTGAATTTACCCGATGAATGCTCTGGCTATGAGATTCATATGGGGCAAACAGTATCGGAGAAGCCCTCGCCACTCTGCATTATCGGTGGCAATGAGCCCGATGGTTACTTTTTAAACTCCAAAACTTGGGGAACCTATATTCACGGAATTTTCGATAATAGCGCAGTGGTAGAGAATATCCTTGGTTTAGTTGGAGTTAAAAACATTGAAAAGGTAGATTTTCGCCAGTATAAGGAGGAAAACTACAATAAATTGGCTAATCTTGTAAGGAAAAATGTCGATTTAGAGTATATATACCGCACGCTACAGAATGATTAACGGACACGGAAACGATATTCATCTCTACGAGGGGCAAATTTTGGGCGATTTCAGCTCCAATGTTGTGCCACATGGTATGCATCCATTGTTGGCCGATTACCTGAGTACTCAGATTAAAATCGCAAAAAATTACCCAGAACCCGATGCTGCATCGCTGGCAAAAAAAATAGCGGGTTTCTATGGTATACCCGAAGAATCTGTGGTAATTACAAACGGCTCTGCCGAGGCATTTTACCTAGTTGCCCATCTTTTTAGTGGTTGCTCGTCAACCATTGTGGTTCCTGCGTTTGCGGAGTACGAAGATGCATAGAGGATTCATAGGCACACGCAGCTATTTATTGATAATGTTGATTTTGCTAAAAAGTCAAACTTAGATACTAACCTTGTTTGGCTGGGTAATCCTAACAATCCTGACGGAAAGATTTTCGATGCAGCTCACATCGAAAATCTATGCAAGTTAAATCCTAATAACTACTTTGTAGTAGACGAGGCCTATACTGGCCTATGCTCTGCGGATTGCTCCTCAATTACAAGAATTCCAACCAACAATAATCTGATATTAATCCGCTCTTTAACAAAGGTATTTGCCATTCCGGGTTTGCGATTGGGCTACATTGTTGCAAGCCCAAGTATATGTGAGAAAATAAGGTCGCTAAAAATGCCCTGGAGTGTTAATTCCATTGCCATTGCTGCGGGTTCTTTTATTATTGATAACTATAACTTGCTAGTTCCGAATATTGAAGAATTACTTCAACTGTCGAGGAATTTGCAGCATCAACTAAAAAAGGTTGAAGGAATTGATGTTATTGACTCGCCAACGAATTACTTTTTGGTGAGGCTACACAAAGGCAAATCGTCCGATTTAAAAGCCTTCCTGATAAGCGAATATGGATTACTGATAAGGGATGCATCGAATTTTAGAGGATTAAGCACATCGTATGTTAGAATTGCGGCACAGCAGGAATCGTACAACTCAATGCTGGTGGAGGGAATAAAACAATGGATTACTACACAATTATAAATCAACCCGAGAAATTAATTATACCATTGGTTTTAGGGTGGTTAATTGATTTTATTGTTGGCGACCCTTACTGGTTTCCTCATCCAATCAGGCTTTTTGGGAATATTATTGCCTATGCAGATAAAAAAATCAACAGGAATAGATTCAGAAAACTTAAGGGTTTTGTGGTTGTTTTGTTTTTGTTGATAATGACCTTTGCGGTATTCTACGGTATCATTTACTTATCGTCGTTTTCGCTTTTAGCATACTACATTGTTGCAACTATATTGGTTTACTACGGATTGGCCAACAGATGCCTAATTTACGAGGCAAAAAAAGTTGAAAGTGAACTCACAATAAATGGACTAGAAGCAGGTCGGAAACAACTAAGCTACATTGTTGGTCGTGAAACCAAAACTCTGAACGAAAACCAAATACGCACTGCCGTTCTCGAAACTCTATCGGAGAACCTGAGCGATGGTGTAATTGCTCCATTGTTCTACTACGCAATCGGCGGTGTACCGCTGATGTTTACCTACAAAATGGTAAATACACTCGACTCAATGATTGGCTACAAGAACGATAAGTACCGTCAGTTTGGTTGGTTTGCAGCCCGCACCGACGATGTTCTAAACTTTATCCCAGCCCGAATTACAGCAATGCTTATGGTATTGGTAACATTCAGCCGCAGGGGTTTGGTTTTTGTGTTTAAGTATGGAAATAAGCATGCAAGTCCAAACTCTGGTTACCCCGAATCGGCCTTAGCGGGGATTCTTAACTGTAGGTTTGGTGGACCAAATACATACCACGGAGTTTTGGTTAATAAACCCTTTATTGGCGATAATGCCCGAACTATTACATCAAAAGATATAACTAGGGCTTGTTGTATAAATATACTTGTAAGCGTGGTTTTTGCGTTACTTACTGTGATTATATTT
>CAZTVB010000124.1:0-7197 GCA_964616315.1 uncultured Rikenellaceae bacterium | reverse complement strand
GTAATGGGACACTCATGTGGGATTTCAGACAGGGTACTTTTAAAGGAGATTTTCACTTCAGATTTATGCAAAACGATAAATGCATATCACTACAAAAAAGATGACGGGACAACTGATTTCGAGGAAAAAATGCAAGAAATATCTAGGCACTTTCCCTCGCACCTAAAGCACAAAATGAGAAATATTGTTTATGATAGTGGTCCTTTAATCTTCTCATAATGTTGTCGCTTTCTTTTAATAACGAATTCCAGCATTGACTATCGCTTCTATATATTTCATAGCATAAGTTATTTGTGTTTTTGCAAAAAATATAAATGACATAATTTATTGTTTCACCACCCTAGTTGTTCCCACAAACTCATTATTAACAAGTACCCTTACGAGGTATAATCCGGGCCTAACATTTACATTCTTTAAATTCAACTCAAAATTATCAATATTTACCTCCGCGGATGTTGACCATACAGTATGGCCCGATATATCAACCAAATCTACCCTTGCTCTTCCAGGTTTATTATAAGCAACTATTAGTTTGAAATCATCGACAAATGGATTTGGATATGCTTTTACGGTTGGTTTATAATGACCTAAATCGTCCATTCCGTCAACAAGACAACTTCCGGGAATATTGCTATCGAGCCACTCCAAACGCTCCGATATAAAGTTCTTCATGTAATCAACTTCCTCCTCGTAGGAGTTGCCAATAAAGTAATTTGGCCAAACATATACTCCAAAAATTGGGTATTTCTGGAAATTTCTTACCCGAGCCTCGGCAATTGCATTAGTGCAACTATCAACCAATGCGAAAATTGACTCTTCGCTTAGTTTACTTTTTCGCAAACTTTCCCAACGGCATTTTAGCCTTGAGGTAAACCTGTTGTCCTGCATAAATTTACCCCACCAGAATGGCACCGGATAAGAGTCGTCGGGATGGATTGACTCAAACACCCAGCCATCGGTTCGTTCTCCATAGTAGTAGTTGGCATTACCAAAACTCAGGTCGTAATCCCACATTGGCCCAAATCTGAGTCTTCCGCCCTTGCTATCCTTATCTTTATGCAGAAAAGTGCTAATCCTGTAGGCATCAATATTTTTTGAGAGCTCATTAATTAGAAAAAAGTCCACCAACGATGGCATATCAACATATTTATAGTAACCTGTTGAAATATTGTTCCAGTTGGAGCCCAAAAGTGTATTCTCAAAATTGGTTATATAATTCTGAATATAGTTCTTTTGGGAAGAGAGTAACCGTTCAGTTTTTGGGTAGTGCCAGTAAAACAAAACCTGGTTCCCATTGGTGTTGTAGGGTGAACTCCATGCAAATTCGTCCCAATCACCTTTGTCAATTTTCACAATATAACCGCCGGTTAAATCGTCAGCCTGAATGTCTGTTTCGTCGAGTTTTGCTATGTCAACTCTAGTTTTATCGCGACGTATTTTTTCGACTAGAATGTACAGTCCAGCATAATCGTCATTAATTAACACTTCACAAAAAGCGGTTCGTGGGGCGTAGGAGCCAAATCGTCGACCTAACGCATAGCTAAGCGCATTCCTAATTAACGATTTATCGTTATAAGGGCCATAAAGTACCCAGTCATTGCCTGCAGGCATTCCCATCAAAGAAGCATCAATGTTATTCCCTAATTCATCAATAAGTTCGACATTGAAATTTTTCTTTGGCCAATCGTTAAAAAACGATGATTGTCCATGATACTCAATATGAATAGAGCCATTATAGGTGAATCTTGTATCGGAAATGGAGTTACGCCCATCCTTGTTGTCAACAACTTTCATTGAAGCAACAATATCTTCATCCCTATTAATGTTTTGTCCATGAGTATCAATAATAATTATGGGCAAATTACTGTTGAGATTCTCAACGGGTGCCACAAACCAACTTGGAGTGGTTGAAAAGTATTGAGTGGTTGACGAAATCCCAAACGATAGGTAAGGCCGAAGGCTCAAATCCGACGATGAGATAGATGTATTATGAACCTCTAGCGCTAATACATTTTCGCCTTGCACAAGTATTGGCTGTAGTTGGTTGTAGTTAAGGTAGAAGGCCTGGGGTGTTCCCCCTCTATACATAACAGCCTCCCTATCGGTATTAGAAGGTGTATCCCACTGAACATTTGCACCGCCAAGACCAGAAGAGCGTGCAATCTCAACACCATTTATCCAAGCAATAAAAGCATCGTCATAATCGACGTGAAGCAGAGCTGCGGCAATATCATTTTTATTGGTAAGGGTAAATACTTTCCTTACGCTTACCGATAGGCAGTTTGAAGTTACTGTTATATCATCGTTATCGCCATACCCAAAACCGCCATTTCCAAGTAGCCATCCTGAATCATTAAAATCTACTGTATTCCAGCCGTTAGGCGATGCTGACTCGTTAACCCTATATCGCCATTGATTTTCGGAAAAAACGGCGGTTTCCCAATGATTAACGGACTGTGAAAAACCACTTTCGGTGCTAACAATTAAAAAAAATACCAAAACAGGAAAAAAACGGACTACTTGCATAATATTGCTATAAATTCGGGGCAAGGTATAAAAAAAGTAGTTATCAAAATTTGACAAAGTGCAGTTTTGTAAAAGAAAGAATCGTGTGTTTTTTCAACAAAAAAACTGCCTCAGTTTTTGAGGCAGTTTCTGGTATTGCGATTATTTAAATTCTTTAGAAATATTGCTTGCAATTTCAATAAACCTTTCCGGTGTTAATTTCAATTTTGGCTTATGAAAATCGATATCCGACTCCCTGTTTAAAGGAACCAAGTGTATATGCGCATGAGGTACTTCAAGTCCCAAAACTGCAACACCAATTCGCTTACAGGGCACAACTTTTTCAACAGCTTTTGCCACACGTTGGGCAAATAGCGTGAGTCCCGAAAGTGTTTCGGGGTCGAGGTCGAACAGATAGTCAACCTCCTGCTTAGGAATAACTAGCGTATGACCTTCGGCCAACGGGTTGATATCCAAAAAGGCATAAAACCTCTCATCTTCGGCTACCTTGTACGAGGGGATTTCACCTTTTACAATACGAGAGAAGATAGTTGCCATATATTTTTGATTTTAAAGGGAAATATCGAGAATTTTAAAACTCATCATCCCCGAGGGAACTTGAACCTCAACCTCATCGCCAACCTTCTTACCAATCAATGCTTTTGCAATTGGAGTAGCTATGGAGAGTTTTCCTTCCTTAAGGTTAGCCTCCGATTCCGCCACCAATGTATAAACCAACTCTGCATTGGTTTTAAGGTTTTTAATTTTAACCTTGTTTAATATCTGGACTTTATCGGTATCAATTTTCGATTCGTCAATAATTCTGGCATTGGCAATAGTGTCCTCTAACTTCGAGATACGAAGTTCCAACATTCCTTGAGCCTCCTTCGCAGCATCGTACTCGGCATTTTCAGACAAGTCACCTTTATCCCTAGCTTCGGCAATCATTCTGGAAATAGCAGGGCGTTCTACGCTTTTAAGGTGCTCCACCTCATTACGTAGTTTCATTAAACCTTCTTCGGTTAAATAAATAACTTTGGACATTTTTACCTCCTTGTATATGAAATAAAAAAGAATCCCGACATCTCGGAACTCTTTTGTTTTGCAAATATAACGTTTTTTTAATACAAAAGCTTAGTTGATATTCAAAATTGTTTTGTTAAAAAATGCAACTACAAACTAAAAACAACCCTCACAATAACAATCTGTTATATGTATTTTGGGCGCATAATCTCAGAGTAGATGATGGCTTTTTTAGCATCAAACTCATCAGCTACTGTAACGGCCGACGCCTCCATTTCTAAAACCTTTTCGTGCTCAAAAATCATATCGGGCATCTCTTCCTCTGAGTCATCCCTTACAGAAAGGCTCTCGTAGTTGAACTCTTCAATTGACGATTCGATGCTTATAGGGTTGTCAATAGTAGAAAAATTGGCGTTCTCAGGAGTATCAAGAAGTTTCGTGTTGATTGTTGGATAAAGTTTTTCTTCGCTTATATTCTCATACCTATGTTCGTACTCAATTGATTTTACGGGCTCTTCCTTTACCTCGTAACTCCAATACTGAGGTGCTTTTTCTTCCTGTGGCTCTTGTTTTTTTGATGGAATCTCTTCATAATCATCTCCCTCGGTATACCATTCGGGCTGCTCTTTTTGAGGTTTAGACTCTTGGCCTTTCCCCATAAGAATTTCCTGTAGAATATCGGCAGGGTCTCTTAGCACCTCTTCGGGTTGCGGTTCTGCTGATTTCCTCTTAGCTGCATCCTTCTTTTTTTTGTTGGCTACAGCATTAATAATAGCCAAAACAATGGCAATGATTATATAAATATAGTCTCCTGCATCCATAGTGTTTACTTTTTATACTTCCAACGTTTTAGCCGTTGACGCAAGCTTCGCTTACCGTTATTTTGATCTGCTTCTTTTCTTGTTTCTTTCATTCTCTTTTGAACTTCAGGTGCTTGCTTATCCATATGCCTTTTCTGAAGTTTAGCCTCGGCTCGTTCCGATTTCTTCTTAAGATTTCTTAAATTCCTATCGGATTTTCTGGTTATTCTTGCATTTCGACGTTTATGCCAAAATGCCTGACGCGCTCTTTTTCTTTGCTCGCGGTTACTTTTCCATTCCGACTTGCCCGGAACAGATTTTACCGTTTGCGGTGCCAAATCCTTGGAGCAACTAAAAGCTGTTACAACCAAAATTAACCATAAAAAGAAAACCTTTTTGTAAATTTGCACAAAATTCAATTTAAATCACCTCCAATGAGAGCAAAAATAGCTTTTCTTTTTCAAATATTCATTATTTCAATTGTTGCGTTCGGATGTGGAACCGATGAACCCGAAATAGTACCCGACGTTTACGTTAACTTTGATTTTAGCACTCAGGAACCCGAATTCATTAACCTTAATGTGATTTTTGGCGCTGCAAAGAAAACAGGTGTTGGGTATAACAATAATGGAGTGATTGTTTTTAGAGCCGACCAGAACGATTATAAAGCCTTTGATGCAACATGCCCTCAGCATATTGAAACTAAAACACCTGTAACATTAAATCCAAACGGAACAGGCAAGGCTACTTGCCCAACATGTAATACTGTTTACTATTTAATGAATAATGGGTATCCTGCTAACGGATATAAACTAAAACAGTACAGAACAATAGTAAATGGAGACTTTATTCGAGTAACCAATTAGTCTCTTTTGTTAAAATCATCTTACAGTCAGCCTATCCTCAATCATCCGGGAATTGTACTGCTGAATTATAGCTTTCAATTTTTTCTCCATACTTAGTTCAACCTCAGGCTTAGTACCAATCAAATTACTGGAAAGCAATTTATCTGTTTTGAACTTATACAAACCAGAAGCATTAACACCGTTATACAAGTAGAGATAATCGCCCATAAATAATTGATAGGTTCCTTCGGTATAGTTTATCACAAATGGTTGCTGTTTATCACCAAACAAGTTACGGCCAAAAGCGATGAAAGGCTTTGGGTAGTTCAGATAACCCAGGATGGATGGCATTATATCTATTTGCTGTGCCAAATCGTCCACCTCCTGCTTTAGACTTCCATCGGGTTTATAGAATACTATTGGAGCAGCAAAAACACCAGCGTTTGTTTTGTACTCTGGGAAGTATATTTGATTTCCATGGTCAGCAGTAAAGACAAAAAGTGTATTGTCGAACCAAGGCATCTTAGATACTGTCTCAAAAAAACGTTTCAGAGAGAAATCGGTATAGGCTATACACTGATGAATTGGAAGCATTCCCTTTGGAAATCGACCCTCATACCTCTCTGGAACCTTATACGGATGATGCGATGATACTGAAAATATTGCCGCACAGAAAGGCTGGCTAAATCCATTCAGTTTATTAGCAAAGAACTGAAAAAACTCCTCATCCCAAATCCCCCACATCCCATCATAACCTTCAGAACTAGGATATTGGCTCATGCCGTAGTACTCCTGAAACCCGGCCACATTGGCAAAAGCTTGAAAACCCATTGAACCATTGGGAGCACCATGAAAAAACGCCGTATGATACCCTTCGGCCTGAAGTAATGATGCAATACTGTTAATACGATTCCCCGAGTAACTGGTTAAAAAGTAAGGTTCAACCATCATTGGGATACTTGCGAGTATAGACGGCATGGCATCTATAGATTTTCGCCCGTTTGCAAAAGAATACTTAAAGTATAGACTATGGTCTATAACCGAATCTAGAAATGGGGTAAAACCATGGTAGCCTTCGGATAATAAATGCTTGTTATACTGTCCCACGTACTCCCTTCCAAAACTTTCGAGGATAAAAATAACCACATTGGAACGCTTTATTGAGTCAACAGAAGTTTCCCGATGAACTGGAGTGTAAATAGTTTCAAGTTCTTCTTGATTAAAGTAATTGAGCTTTTGGAGCGATTTTTTTTGGATTGTTCGATAAATTGCAAAGGGAGTATTAAGCACAATAGCCGATTCTAGGGGCTCCTTTATGTACTGCCCAGCATTACTCAAAGTAATAGGTCTAGTGCTGTGCCTGAAACCGCCACGCAAACCTCCGACAATTAACACAAATGAAATGAGCATTAAAACAAGACCATTAACAAAATACACCAAGTGATATTTTAATCCTCTTTGAAAACTTGGTCGATTAATTTTTCGATAAAGTAAAACTATGGCTGCAGATAAAATAAGCCAAATAATAAATACATACCAGTAATCAGCAATAAATTTAGGAATAAGAGAACCAAAATTCTGCTCGTTTTTAAACTCATCAAACACTGTAGCAGTTGTTCGGCGCAATGTAAACTGAAAGTAAATAAAATCGGCACAGTTCGCGCCAATTGCAATACTATTTGTAACTACGAATAAATATTTTAGGGCAGATTGATACCAGTTATTATATCGGAACGTAAACGGTAAAAGTATGAGAGTAAAGTATAGCAAGTTTGTATACAGAATTGCAGTGATATCAAACCTCAATCCTCCCCCGAATATTTTCAAAAGGCCTCCAAAAGTGGTGTTCGGGAAAAAACCTATGTTAAAAATATAGAATAGTAGTCGGGTTAATGTAAAAATGAACATTAGGAGCAGAAAGCGCCAAACTATTAGAGTGTATAAATTCCCTTTAAATTTCAAGTCTGAAAAGTATGCCTTAAATGCACTTATCATATTAAAAAGATTTACGCAAATATATGAAT
>CAZTVB010000123.1:0-7212 GCA_964616315.1 uncultured Rikenellaceae bacterium | reverse complement strand
GGTATAAACCTTCAACCCAACTTCCAGCAATTACCATTAACGATAGGTTATCTTTACCATTCTCAACAAGATACTTGTATGAATCGTAGAAAGAATCAGTAATGATAAGAATTAATGAATCCTTATTGTCTATATTCTTCTCAACGCGCTCAGCAAGGTCGCGGTTAAAGCCTGTGCTGATGTTGAGTTCATCTACTAGTTTTTTAGAAACCTTTAGGTAATTCATTGTTTCCTGCTTCATTTGGTAGGTGGTGGAGTAGGCTAAATCTGCACCATAAACACCTAAATTGAAGGCTTTAGCTTTCTCTGTAAAATACTTATTGGCATTATCAACAGGGTTGCAGATGCTTAAAATATAGCTGGCGCCAGCTTTATTAATCATCTGAATAACCTCAAATGATGTAGGAATTGGGTAGTTAGTAACTCCCTCGAAAGCTTGCTCTTTTGAAACGGTTTCTAGCTCTTCTGCTTCTTTAGCTTGTTTTGTTCCGCAGCTATTAAGCACTAGAGTAGCCAAGGCGGTTAACGCCACGATGCGAAATGTGTTTTGGATTTTCATATGGGTTTAGTTGAAATAGTTAACGATTTTTGAATTTTGGTAAAGTTAAGAATTCCGTATTTATTAACCAATATTTGAAGAATTTGTTTTTATATACTGACATTTGATGTTAGATATCAGACTCTAGACTTAGTGTAAAGAGCCTATGATAATAATTGACTTTAAATTTTCGAAAACCAAAGTATTCTTTGATTTAGTCTGAACTCTTGTGTCTGATACATGGTTTCTATTCTTAAAGAATTACCCTATCTAAATCTTTTGACATTCTATTCATCAAATCGTTTAGTTGGTTTAATTTCGAGAGAATATCATTTATATCATCTGTTTGTTCACTTTTTAAATTAGCCAAATCGTCCATTAAACGCTTAATGGCTGTTTTAAGGATTTTGCTCTTGTAAACCTGAATTGCCTTGGGAACGGCTCGTTGTAGAAAATCCTCCTCGTTCTGGTCGCCCCATATTCTGCTGAGTTTATACCTCGATGAAAGTATATCCACCGCCAGTTGACTTATTTGAGTGTCTTGGTGATTGATAAAATGTCTATTATCGGTTGTTTTGTTTTCAGTAATTAGCTTTCCGAACTCGTCAAAAATTTTTTTATAAACAAGGTTCTGAAACTCCAATTCATCGTTAAGTATTTCATCAATAATATACTGCGCAACAGTAATGGTTATTTCTTGCTCCTCAAAATCGTCGGTTTTATGATGAAATAGCACCTGTTCGCCTGAGTTTAGAAGGAATGCGATAATTTCGCGCTCCTGCTCCTCGCAGAATATGCCCGAAACATAGGAGGGCAGTCGGGGTGTTTCCTTTTCCCTTATTTCGAACGATTCACGTTGAATTAACTGCTCAAACTTTTTTTTGCGCTGATTGGTTACCTCGGTATAAAGCACGTCCTCCTGAATATCCATTATTCGGGAACATTCTTTTATATAGATTGAGCGGGTAATTGTTTCGGGGATTACGCTTATTGAGCGGACAATATCATTAATAAGGCTTGCGCGCTGAATGGGATCGTTCTTTGCCTCATCGAGTAGAAGTTTTGCCTTGAACTTTATAAAGTCGGTTTCATTCTTATCTACATAGTCCAAAAGTTCAGTAGAACTGTGCGAACGCGAGAAACTGTCGGGGTCTTCACCCTCGGGCAAAAGCACAACTTTCACGTTAAGGCCTTCCTCAAGCACCAAGTCTATTCCTCTAAGCGATGCTTTAATACCAGCAGCATCGCCATCGTAAAGGATTGTTACGTTGGGTGTGAAGCGCTTAATAAGTTTAATTTGGTCGTGCGTGAGCGATGTTCCAGAGCTGGCCACCACGTTCTCAATCCCAGCCTGATGCATCGATATAACATCGGTATAACCCTCAACCAGAAAGCATTTATTCTCCTGGGTGATAGTTTTTTTTGCCTGATAAATTCCGTAGAGAATCTCACTTTTATGGTAAACCTCACTCTCGGGACTGTTCAGGTACTTGGCTATTTTTTTGTCGGTTTTAAGAGTCCGACCACCAAAGCCAATAACGCGCCCGCTAAGACTATGGATTGGGAACATAACCCGCCCCATAAACCTGTCGAAAGTGCTGCCATCCTCGCGTTGAATGGTTAAGCCTGTTTTTACCAGATTGTCGAGTTTGTAGCCATCGTGTATTGCAGAACGCGTGAAAGCATCGCGTTGTTCAAGGCAGTATCCAAGTTGGAACTTCTCTATAGTGTTGTTGTGAAACCCTCTTTCCTTAAAGTAAGCAAGTCCAATGTTTTTGCCATCGGAATGTTTGTGGAGCATATCACTGAAGTAACGCTGGGCATAGGCATTTACCACCATTAAACTTTCGCGCTCGTTCTTTTGTTCTATCTCCTCGGGAGTTGCCTCTTTCTCTACAACCTCAATGTTATACTTTTTTGCAAGGAATTTTAATGCATCAACATAGCCAAGATGCTCATGCTCCATTATAAAATTCACAGCATTACCACCCTTGCCACAGCCAAAGCATTTAAAAATCCCCTTTGAGGGGCTAACCGTGAACGAAGGCGTTTTCTCGTTGTGGAAAGGACAATTCCCCAAATAGTTGACCCCGCGTTTACGCATAGTGACGTAATCCTGCACCACCTCCAAAATATCCGATGCGGCAATTATCCTATCAACAACGTGTTGGTCAATCATTTACTGTGAATTGCATTGTAAAACATAAGGAGTGTAAAGATAGAAAAACCAAAGGTTATTTGGTGAGAAATTTATGAACAGGAAAAATCTCCATCATTTTAGTTATTATTGTAAGCAAATTCGGTGCTTATGGAATGGCGAATTATCAACAGTAAAAACAGCATTTACTTTTTAGTACTATTCTTTTTTCTGCTCTATGCATTTGGCGCAACTAACAATAGTTCATTGGATGCATGGGCTTATGGGGCTGATGTTTCCAAAGGCGATAACCTTTTTCCTCCACATCATCTTTTATATAGTCTGTTAGGCTACTTATGGGTAGGAGTCATTAATATATTTGCTGATGCTGATGTTTTGGTTTTGCTTAAACTGCTTAATGCTGTTTTTGGGGTTGCCATACTATTTGTTTTGTACCGATTATTAAGGTTTTTTAGTGATAATAACAGACTGAACTTTCTATTGGTTGCTTTAGTGGGCAGTAGTTGGGGAATTATGCGATTTGCAACTGAGAACGAAACCTATATTGTACCTCTGTTCTTTTCGTTGCTCGGGAGTTTTCTCCTTATAAAAGGCGAAAGCAAAAAAAATATTATGTTTTCTGGGTTATTTGCTGCGTTGGCTACTCTTTTTCATCAAGTAATGTTTTTTTGGTGGTTAGGACTGATGCTTGGCCTGGTTTTTAAACGGAATATTAAAAACATTATACTATTTATATTGCCTGCTTTTATAGTTCCTATTGTTTACTCCTTGGTAGTTTACTTTAAATATGAAACCTTAAGTATTGACTTGTTGTTTCGGTTTGTTTTCTCCGATTACTATAGCGGTGCAGCAACCCTTGAACTGGGAGCAAAATCGGTAATACTTTTATTTATAGGTGCTTTTAGGTCGTTTTTGCAAGTTCACGGGTATATTGGCAATCTGTTGACTGAGTGTTATTGGTTCTGTATTGCAGGATTTACTGCTGTTGTAATGATAGTGACTGGCTTATTTGTCTTAATAAGAAATTTCAGATTTCTAAATTTGAAAAACACACCAATACTTTGGATTTACTTAGTTATTTCGTTATTCCAATTGGCTTTTGCACTTTTAGCAGGTGGAAATTCAGAGTTTTTGGTTATGCTCCCAGTCTTAGTGGCAATAATCCTTATCAATATCGAAAACATTAGTAGTGCAGCATTGGGGTTAATTATTGCTGGTGTTTTTGTTTGGAACATTAGTTTTGGATTAATACCCTTAAAGTATAAAACCCTTGACGGAAGTGGCATGGTTGTAAATCATATTGCAAGCAATTCTGAAAAATCTGCTTATATTCTTTATAGTTTACCCAGAATTGAGAATGAGTTGAACTACAAAGGAACTAAAAACAATTCAATTCTAATTAAGCACAACCAGCAGGGAGTCTCAATTGCCGATACCATAAATGTGCTGTTAAAGAATGGTTATTCTGTTTATACAGATGTTTACAACCGCCCCAAAACATTATCGCGCGAGAATATGGTTTTTGATTTAAATGATATTCAGCGAATTTTTGAGAATTACAGGATTGAACCTACTGATTCGGTGAGGTCTATTTCTGGTGAGTACTATTTACATTCAATATGTTCAAAAAATAATAATTAATGCTGCGATATGCAGTTGAGTTCAATGTATAAAAGTTAAGTTGTGGAAAGATTACTTAAATCGGATTTGTTCATTTTCTCGATACTTATTATAGGTTACTCTTGTTTATTGTTATTCAGGCTTAATTTAGATTTGTGGAATGACGAGATTTATACATTGAAGAATTTTGTGTTAGTTCCAATTCCTCATACAATTACAGACTACCATGTACCGAATAACCACAGTTTTTTTAATCTACTTAACAACCTCTACTTGAGGATAATTAATGTAGATGATATTAATATTTTGCTCGATAAACCATACTTAATTAGGATACCTCCCTTTTTATATACAATAGTTGCATTAATTATTCTGGGTTTTATTGGTAAAAGATTTTATAACACAAAAGTTTCAATTCTGGCTATCTTAGTTTTAGTAACGTCTATCCCTTTTTTCAATTTTGCATTGCAGGTTCGAGGTTACAGTTTAAGCATAATGTTAACTGTTGCATTGTTTTACTATTACCTAGTTTACTTAAGGAGAAAACAAACTAGAGCATTGTTTTATATTGGACTGTTTGCTGCATTATTATTCTACACATTACCATCCAATTTGTATATCTTAATGGGATTTATTGGCTGTTCAGGTTTAGAAATTTTGTATCTACTAATAAAACATAAAAGTGAAACTATTCAGCAAAATATTGTCCGAATAAAAAGCCAACTTCTCCTTGTTGCATCATTTGTGTTGGGTATTTTGTTGGCTCTATTGTTCTATTCGCCTGTTTTAAAGGATGTGTTCTTCAATGATTATGTTTCCTCCAGCCATAGTTTTGATTTCTCGGTTATTCACTCCTTGCCATTAGTGCTTAAAAAGTTTCTATCGGGCAGGTGGTTTTTGTTGATAATTTTTGCAACTGGGCTTATTTTATTGCTATTGAAATTTAAAGATTCAGAGGCATTGCTTAAAGATTTGTTATTGATAACAGTTGTAATTATTACACCTTTTGTTCTTGGATTTCTTAGAGGAATGCCTGCCCCAGACCGAATTTATATAGTGCTAATTCCTCTTTTTGCATTAATATTAGCCATCGGGATTGATATTATTTTATCAAATGCCTTAGTAAGGCGATTTTCGAGCCCAGTAATATTTTTACTAGTAGTTGTTTCGGTCGGTACTTTTGTAAGCGAGAACAGAAAAGTCCGCACTGCAGTAACCGATAGTATGGCTGGTGATTACAAACTTCAGGATTTGTATTACAATTACTACCTTTGGAATTACACACCACATAAGGATGTGGAGCAATTTAGAAAACTATGCTATAACGACTCCTCGTTGGTTTTGATTGAGGGAGCGGAGCCTCATGACTTGCCAAACTACTTAAGAAGATTTGGAATCCATTTTTACGAGGAAGATTCTTTCGATTCATGTTTAATGTCGATTTGCCAAAAACAGAAACCCGATACATTTTACGTTTTTTCTAAACGTCCAAATACATTGCTAAAAAAGGTAAATGAGCAGAAATGTTCTTACGTAGGAACTTACATCAAACAAAACTTAACCTACCACAATGTTTTGCAATTCATCAATATTAATTTGTTAAAACTGAAAGTTGAACAACAATTTTTGCATTTAGATTCTACCTATGGCGATTCTATTCGCTATTTATTTGATACTCCTTTTAATCTAATAGATTTGACTCATAAAACAGGACAAGCTTTGCATAACAAAACGTTAGTCTCAAATATTTATGAACTAGAAAACATTACACCAAGCCATATAGCTTATTTTCGGAATGAATCGATTAAAGAATCTAATGTTGAGGATTATCTAAAGTTCAAATACCGTAAAATTTATACTAATTCGAACAAGCCAATATCGGTATCAGTTTATCAGAGAAATACCGAAGCTAATGGAAACACCGTGTTCTTTAATGACTTTGAGCACAACAACCCAATGTGGGGTAGTAGTGAGTGCAAGTTTGATTCTGCAGATTTCTTTTCTGGCACGAGAAGCCTCTTTTTGGATTCGGCTAATGTTTACAGTTCAACCTTTAGCATTCAATTATCCGAGTTAGCCAATGGAAGTAAGGATTTGATTGTTAAAACAACTTTTAATTATAAGTTTAGAAACGAGTCTAAGGTTATTGCTGTTTTCCATATTTCACGTGCAAAAAATACTATTCAGTGGGAAGGAATGGACCTCCTTAGTTCTGAGCCAGATAAGTGGGAAACAGCAATAATGCTTAACAAAATTACGAAAGATGCAAAACCTCAGGACTTGCTTAAAATTTACATATGGAATCCGAAAGAGGCAAAAATACTGCTCGATAATTTCAAAGTTGAAATTATTGAGGATATCTAAAGCATTTCTATAATACTATTCCTGCAGAGAATTTAATCAAATCAAAGTCCCGGAACTCAGATTTACCTGTTTTTTGAAAGTTGTATAGCAAGTCAAGGTATATTCTTGATTTACGAACAAAGCTTTTCTCTATTCCTATTCCAAGCTCAAAACCGTTCGCCTTGCCATCGATATTATAAAACGATTCTTTTATTATTGAGTGACAATAACCCGTTTTAACTCTAACGTAAGTTTTGTTGATTTTCTTTATAGGGATAATAAATCCTGCAGTTATTTGCTTAATTGTTAAGGAACTGTCGGCTGTGTTATTTTCTGAAATTCTTTTTTCTGTAATGTAACTAGAATATGAAAACTGAGCATAAGGTATTGCTTTAAGTATTTCTGGGTGTCCTATTTGAATTCCTACACCCCAGTGGTACATTGATTGGGTAGAGTATTTTTCTTTCAAGGCATCATTACGAAGGAAGTTTATACCATTCTCAAAATATGGCCTCAGGAAAAATTTTGGAATACCAATAGAATCATTCTGAGA
>CAZTVB010000122.1:0-7245 GCA_964616315.1 uncultured Rikenellaceae bacterium | reverse complement strand
TTAAATGCCATTGAAGGCTATTTACACATGATGCAGGAGAAGCAGTGTGGCGATAAAATTGACGATTATGCCGAGCCTATAGACCGTTCTTTGTCGCGTATTCAGGCAATGCGTAACCTTATAATGGATTTGCTGGATTTAACACATATTGAATCGGGGAAGCGAAGACGAAATTTAAGGGAGATAGATTTGACTCTCGTTGCTAAATCGGCTTTGGATACAATGACCCCAATGGCCGTGCAACGCGATATTACTTTGGAGTTAGTTAATGATGAATCACAGCCTATTTTTGCCGATTCCGACGATATGGAGATACTGCTTAATAATCTTGTGTCGAATGCTGTTAAGTACAATGTTAGGGGAGGTTGGGTGAAATGTGAAGTTGGACACAACGATAGCCATATTTTCTGTAAAGTTTCGGATTCAGGTATAGGTATTAATGAGGAAGATTTGACAAAACTTTTTCAGGAATTTACTCGAATTAAAAACCCGCAAAGTAAAAATGTTAGTGGAAGCGGATTAGGATTGTCCATCGTGAAGAAGATATTAGAGTTATATAGTGCAGAGGTGAAAGTTGAAAGTAAACCTGGCGAGGGTTCAACTTTTACACTTTTATTTCCCCAACCAAACTCTATTATTGCGAACGAAGGAATCTAAAATTGAAATTGTGTTGTAAATTTGTGAAACTATTTAAAACAAAAGGTAAAACTCAACTGTATGAAGTTACCCGAAAAAACAGTAGAACGTTTAAGTGAATACCGAAGAACTCTCTATAATTGCTTAGCTAAAGGCAAAACACACATCTACTCGCACGAGTTGGCTGGTTTGCATAATATTACAGCCGTTCAGGTGCGACGCGATTTAATGCTCATTGGCTATTCTAGCCTCAAAAAGAAAGGTTACGATGCTCAGGAGTTAATCAACGTAATTGGCGGTTTAATCGACCATGAGGAGAGTTTAAGTGTTGCAGTGGTTGGTATGGGAAACCTTGGTAGAGCAATAACTGCTTACTTCAACGGAAAACGCCCTAAGTTGAATATAGTTGCAGCATTCGATGTCGACCCAAATAAAGTTAATAGGGTTGTTGCTGGTGTTAATTGTTATCATATGAAAGATTTAGGCGATGTGGTTAAGCGAAGCAACATTTCAATTGCAATAATTGCTGCACCGCCAGATTCTGCCGCAACTGTGGCTGAACTTTTGGTTAATGCTGGGATAAAAGGCATACTTAATTTCACTACGGTTCCGGTAAACGTTCCAGAATCAATTTATCTGGAGGAGTACGATATGATTACATCGTTGGAGAAAGTGGCCTATTTTGTAAAGCATAACTAATTGAAGTTTTGATTTTATTTGAGATATTCTGGGTTTTCCCAGAATATTTTTTTTTCATAAAGATTTTTCTACTTTTATTCGATAATATTTTATTGATGAAAGTTCATTACGGTTTCGACGATTTGAGTTCAATCAAAAATCCTGTGGTTACAACAGGGTCATTTGATGGTGTTCATATTGGACATAAAACAATCATCAATAGAATTAATGAAATTGCTCGCAATATTGATGGGGAGTCGGTACTGATTACCTTTCATCCTCATCCACGTAAAGTTCTTTACCCCGAAACCGAAGGGAAAAAGTTGCTTTTTATCCTTTCGCAGCGTGAGAAAATAGATTTGCTCAGTAAAGCAGGACTCGACCATTTAATAGTCGTGAAGTTCACTCTTGAGTTTTCGAAAGTATCATCGCTCGACTTTATTAAAACCTACCTGATGGAGAAGTTACATGCAAAATTCATTGTTGTTGGATTTAATCATCACTTCGGGCACAACAGGGAAGGGGATTACGAGGAGTTGCGGAAGTTGAGTGTTGAGTATGGTTTTGGTGTTGAGGAAATCCCTGAACAGGATATTCAGCAGGAAACCGTTAGTTCTACAACCATTCGTAAAGCGCTTTTGGAAGGTCGAATTCAACGTGCAAATGCCTACCTAGATCATCAGTACATTATCATAGGTTCGTTGGGTAAAGGGACGCATTTTTTTAATCAGGTTGATTTCCCTACACTAAAAGTTCAGATTGACGAAACAGGTAAACTAATTCCACCTGAGGGAATTTACGCGGTTACCTTAGAGTGGAATAGCAAAAGTTATAGGGCAATGCTCATTGTTTGGTCGAATCATCCAACGGGCGAGTCTGAGGTAATTGACCGCAATGTGGAGTTACACATCCTGGACTTCAATGGAAAATTTTACAACGAAGATGCTAAATTATACTTCCACAAGCGCATTTCAGGAGGAATTGATGTGAATAACTCCCTCCGTTTAAGACATCAACTTCAGGAAGCCGCCAAGTTGGTTGATGAGTTAATTTTTTAACAGTACTGATTTATATCAACTTTACATATTGATTCTTTAGTATATCTTTGTCGATGTAGAATCGTATAAATAGTATTGATTTTACTTCTGTATCTGAGAATGTGATAGTTTCGCTTTCGAGGATTCAGTTAACAAAATCGGACCCAAAGGAAATTCTGATGGAGAAGAGAATCGAAATGAAACCTTGTTTGGATAAGTTTTGTGCTGTAAATCGACTAATGTTGATTTAGTTGTTCTCTTTTAGTGAATTTCGTTTAAGGAGATTTTGTTTTATCAACATCAATATTGATGCTGATTTTCAGATGAATTTAAATTTTTAAACGAAATACATATCTATATGAAGTTCACTCCAGAAAAGTACCGAATTCCCGATGAGAGGATGAAACCATTCATCGATACCGATGAGATTTGGGAATTTATCAACAACGCAAAACCAACCAAAGAGCGAGTTAGGGAAATTATTGCTAAATCGCTCGATAAAAACCGACTAAATTTAGAGGAAGTTGCAGTTCTTGTAAATACAACCGACCCTGAGTTAGTTGAGGAAATTCTACAAGGTGCGCGCACTCTTAAGGAGCGTGTTTACGGAAATAGAATAGTGCTTTTTGCACCGCTCTATATAGGAAATAAGTGTACAAACAACTGTAAGTACTGTGGTTTTCGTTCATCGAACAAGGAGGCCGTTCGTATGACCTTGTCCGATGAGGAAATTGTACGAGAGGTTGAGGCATTGGAGGAGAACGGTCAGAAACGATTAATCCTAGTGTATGGCGAGCATGCACATTATTCACCTGAGTATATTGCACATACTGTGAAGTTAGTATATGGAATTAAAAAGAACAATGGCGAGATTCGTAGGGTGAACATCAACGCTGCACCATTGGATTTGGATGGATTTAAGGTTGTTAAGGATGCAGGAATTGGAACTTATCAGGTTTTTCAGGAGACATATCATCCAGAGGCTTATAGTTGGTATCACCCAACAGGAAAGAAACGGGATTATGAGTGGCGATTAACATCGCTCGATAGAGCACAGGAAGTAGGACTAGATGATGTTGGTATTGGTGCTTTGTTCGGATTGTACGATTGGCGTTTCGATGTGCTTGCACTAGTACGGCATACAAACCATTTGGAGGCTTGCTATAATGTAGGACCACACACAATTTCTTTCCCAAGAATTAAGTCTGCGTCGGGTTTGGATATTACCGATAAGTACTTTGTTTCCGATGAGGATTTTGTTAAGTTGGTTGCAATTCTTCGCCTTGCAGTTCCATACACAGGAATGATTCTTACCGCCCGTGAGCCTGTTGAGATTCGCCGTCAGGTTATACAGTTTGGCGTTTCGCAAATTGATGGAGGAACAAAACTGGAGTTGGGTTCATACTCCGACTCAAAAAACGAGCAGCAGGATTTAACCAAGGAGCAGTTCCAGATTAACGATAACCGCTCACTTGCCGAGATTATTGACGAACTTGTGGATAACGATTACATTCCATCGTTCTGCACCGCTTGTTACCGCTTAAACAGAACGGGAGAGCACTTTATGGAATTCTCCGTTCCCGGATTTATTAAGCGTTTCTGTACACCTAACGCATTGCTCACTTTAACTGAGTATTTGGTCGATTATGCTACGCCGGAGGTGCAGGTAAAAGGTTTTAAGTTGATTGACAAAACACTTGTCGATATAAGCGGACATCAAAATACTGATGAAGTAAAACGTAGGATAGAGCGAATAAAAGAAGGAGAAAGGGACTTGTACTTTTAGAAACAAAAAAACAAGGATTAGTTATTTTGCTAATCCTTGTTTTTTATTGCACTACCAGCCTGGTAAGAAATTGATTCCCCATCGGGCCGATTCTAGACCTCCTAGCTGGAATGGAATTGCATAGTAGGGTTCTATAACTAACATTCCAAATAAATTTATTCTTAAACTTATGCCACTACTAACAAATGGTGTTCGTTGATTAATGTTTTCAGGTTTCCACTTTAGTGTAGGAGGATTTTCTTTGGTCCAAGCAATACCCGCATCGGCAAATAGTGCTAGTTCTGTATAGAATGTACCTGATTTGAAAACAGTAAGTCTTTCGGGGCCAGTAAATGGTAGTCGAATCTCAAAATTCATAATAACCATATGGTCGCCTGTTAATTGTTCTACACTTAGGTTACTATTTTGAGTGTAGTTATAAAAGGTGATGTTGTCATATCCTCTTATATACCAAGGATAACCAATGTAAAGAGGGTATAGGATAGAATCTCTAACAGAAGAGCCATATCGACCATAGTATATTCCTCGCATGGCGAAGCTAAATGGTTTAACAAAGATATATTTACGCAAATCTACTAAACCTCCCCAGTAACTATATTCACCTAATGTTTTATCTACCTGGAATCTTACCCTATTTCCCCGCATTGGTGATGCAATTCCAAAGTCTGAGTTGTCATAAACATAGGCTGCATTTGTTCGTTGGAGCCAGAAGCCTGGAGGAGTATCCCCCCGTTTTTTCCCTTGGTAATATGAGTATATATCAAGCCTATAGTAATAGCGTGACATTGTAGCCCCAAACTCTAATCTTTGAGTTTGTGATAATGGAAAATAACTTAGTCCTCCAAGCGAAGTTTCAAATAATCTATATAACCAAAGTTGATATTCTCCAATGTACTCTGTTTCGCTAATCTGAATGGTGTCAAATACATATTGTGGGAATGAATACGGAATATGTGATGCTGTTATACCCCAAGTAATATATTTTTTCTGCTGCATGTATGTAAATTGTCCCCCAAAATCCCAAATCTCGCCATTCAAGGATAGGCCTGTATATATCATATTTTTCCCAACAATATCACTAAAAAGCATTTCAACTCCTCCAGACATTCCGGTTCCATATGGGCTGGTGCTGATGCCCATTCCAATATTGGAGATATAATCAAGTTTAAATTTTGGTTTGTATTTAATGGTTTTAAATGAATCAATAAGATTGTTTAGGGGTGTTTTGTCAGCTAAATTTTTGTCAACGAGGCCTTCTGTTGCTCGGTTTACGGGTGGTAGGATGGAGGCGTTAAAATTAACAAAATAGGGGTCAACTTTTACTGGTTTAAAGTCCACAGAGTCCGCAGTGTAAATTGAGTACTTTGTTTCGTAATAGTGTGAATAGCAAACCTCATCAGTTTCACGGGCAACGCTCATAGCAGGAGCCAAGGGGGTCATTCCTGAAATGCCTGTAAGTATATTTGTAAGTCGATATGTGTCATTGGTGTTGGAGTCAAACTTAAACAGATTTCTATAGCCATCTGCATTAGTCAGGAAGTAAATATTCTTTCCATCGCCAGAGTACATAGGGTTTAAATTGTCGGCACCTGGAAATATATCGTAAACTGTAATAATTTTGTTTGTAACATCAAGTGTTGCAATGTTATACCCAACATTTACATTTGATAAAGTGTCTTTATTGGATGGACGATCGGTTGAGTATGTTATTCTCGTTCCATCGGGCGACCATGATGGATGTATATTACTCCAAGCATCATTGGTGAGTTGAGTTACAAGGTTAGTTTCTAAGTCAACCATATATAGGTCGTTAATGCCATCAACAAGTCCTGATACCACAATACTCTTACCATCGGGCGACCAAGTTGGATAGTTGAATGATGGAACACCAACTATAGAGACCTCCTTGACCAATTTATCATCAAACACATCAACAATAAGTAATTTATTTCTTCCCTTGCTAAATGCTACAAAAGCAAACTGCTTGCTGTCGGGCGACCAAGTTCCTGCCGATTCAATAAAGTTCAACGCATCAACTTCGGATTCGTGAACTACACTGGATAATCGCCGAATAATTGTCCCGCTTGTGGCGTGAGCTAAAAACAAATCAATGGAGAATAAGTCTTTCTCAGAGTAAAAAGCTACGTAACGTCCATCGGGACTAACGGCTGGAGAGATATTTATTTCTCCAGCATTTCTTTCAAATAGTATTTTAGCACCAGAAGGATCTTCATCCTTACTCGGCATCGAACTGTTGAAGTAGTCGTAATAAGTTGATTTCCAAAGGTCGGAGAAGGAGCGTTCGTTTAATCCAATATACTTTGTTAGGGCATAGTTATAACCTCTTTTAGCTGTTTCCTTGAAGATAGGATTGATTAAACTATCACCAAAAGTTCTTCCAATGAATGACCAGAATGCATGTCCCCAACGGTAAGGAAAATACTTATTAGGATAGTAAGTCATATCCTCCAGTGTTGGGAAATCGTCGTTTAATACGGCATCTCTCATCCACATTGCTGTTTGGTAATCGTTGGTCCCTATAGAAAGGTATTCAGCCATACCTTCAACCATCCATAACGGAAGGTTTCTAATTGAGTTAAGAGAGGTAGAGTCACCCTCAATTAATGAATTGTATTGAAACGCATGAACTAATTCATGTCCCAGAACATGATCGGTTTGGCTCCATGTTTCGGTTAGGGGCATCACAACTCTATTCTTTAATGCTTCGGTTACCCCTCCTGTTCCAATACCAATAGAGCCTGATATGGCAGTTGTTTGTTGAAAATCGGCGTGATTATTGTATATTAATAAAGGATTACGCTCCTTAATAGAGTCTCTGAAAACTTGATAATGCCTATCGTACCATTTTTCAGCAGATAAGGCAAGTTTGTTTTTTAAACTATCATTTTTTAAGTAATGATATATTTCATAGTTGGGAGTTTGGTAAACATCAAACTTAAAGTTCTTATATATGGGCTTATTTCTTCCAAAATATTGGGCTTTTAAAGGTGTTGCAATGAAAGTTATGATTAGCAATGCCAATCCAAAAAGAATTTGTTTTTTCATAAAAATAAATATTTAATCACTCTCATTTGTTGAGAATTGGAT
>CAZTVB010000121.1:0-7270 GCA_964616315.1 uncultured Rikenellaceae bacterium | reverse complement strand
ACTTAGATAGCGGTATTGTTCCAAAACACCTTCCCATTTCGGAATTAAATGCAATAAGACGAAGTTTGCTGGATGGGTTAAAACTTGAAAGACTCAGAAATTACTCTACAAAGAAAAGGCTTGTTCCGACCTCAAAGTTGGAGTATCCGTTAACTAGTATTGACTACAAAGGAAATGTAGCAAACTCTACAAGCAAGGAATTTCTCAAAAAATCTGGAGTTAAAAACATCGCCAATGCATTTGAACTTGATGTCAAGCAAGAGAAAATAGAATTAATGGTTACTAAGTATTGCATTAAATACGAACTAGGGCTGTGCCCATCAAAACAGAATGCAAAGCCAACCAAAGCACTTTTCCTAAAGGATAATCATAACATATTTCCACTCGTATTCAATTGTAATGATTGTCAAATGATAGTTTTGAGCCCCGAATCAAAGTAAAATTACCATCAAAACCAAATATCTAACTATACAAAAAAAATACAAAGCACTGTATAAGAGACACCTTTACGAGGTTTAGCTATTTTTAATTTGCAAAAAACGCTCAAGTTTATTGAAATTAGGTTTGATATTCATACCTTTGCATTTGCAAAAACTATTTGCAGAATTAAGAAAGTTCATTATATTTATCAATTCAAGCACCAGTTAAATTAATAGATATGGAACCTTACAAGGTAAATGGGACAAGTCAGTATCCTACTATAGTTCTGGATAAAGATGCAGGAAAATTTGAATTTGCAGGAAACTCTCTTCCCGAGGATGCTAAAGCTTTTTACGACCCTATTATACAGTGGATTGACAATTACTCACAAGCACCAAATGCTGAAACCATTGTTAAATTTAAAATGGTTTACTATAACACTCCCAGCTCTAAACTATTATTTCAGGTTCTTAAGCGATTCGAAAAAATTGCTCAACTAGGAAATAAAGTTTCTGTAGTTTGGGCTTACAACGAGGATGATATCGACATTAAGGATGCTGGCCGAGATTTAGCCGAGCACATAAAGGTTCCCTTTAAAATGGAATCGTACAAAGAATAAAAAAGGCCTTTAAAAGGCCTTTTTCTTTAGGAATGATTACCAATCGGTAGTATAGCTGTGGTTATAAATTCGAAACGTCTTTAGCTCTCCTGTAACATTAGACCTATAATGTATATATCCCGACAGTAATGATAGTGTTTTCCCTGTAGATGATGTTTCTTTTACTTTAATTGCCTGATTGATATTCAATTTCAAGTTGTGATTGCCTTTGCCTTGAAAACTTTGCCCAATACCATCAATAATAACGGGTGTTAATCCTTTCCATTCTATAACCACTTTTTCAATTGTAAACGCAGCATCGTATTTTGAACGGACTGTTAAGTCAAGAACTGCACCGTTTACATTTTCTTCGTCTTTAGATGTTGTAGTAAAATGGAATGGATCGCTAACAAAAATTGAAGCTTTATTTACGGCAATATCAAAATAGAAAGGCTTCTGAACATCTTCATTGCCAAATCTATACTTTACAAGAATATTATTTTCGGGATCTTCATAACAGTTATCGTAATCGTACTTAATTACAACATTATCCTTGTTGTTTACTGTTGAAGTTATTCTTGCACATTCCGACTTAGTGGTTGGTTTTTTTACGGTAGAAATGGCCCTATCCCCTAATCTTAAATAGTACTTCAACTCGCCTAGGCTACTCTCCAACTCTACAAGTTCTATAGATTTAAGCAAGGAACGATATCTCGTAATGCCCAAGTTACACTGGTCAACCCTACCATCCATAAAGTACTCGGTAAGTGATTTTAACTCTGCAATATTTTTCTCAATCTGCTCAACAGATTCAACGGTTTCAACTTGCGCAAGCAAATCCTCCATTTGACGGGTTAACTCGTTATCGCGCATTTTAAAATCGCTCACTAATTTCTTTAGTTCAAACTCAGGGAATGGATACTTTAGGTGATAATTTACATAAACACTCTTATCCTTACGTTGAAGTTTTTCCCAGTAAAACTCCTCCACCTTCGACAATGAAATACCCTGTAGGAAAGGCACTTTCCCAGATTGGGTGGTGGTTGAAGATGCAAACTTCTCTAGGAATATATTTACATTATTATTATAATTTGCCTCTTCCTTTTTGATTTCTGAAGTTGATTTTACATTCTCGGCCACAGAGGACACAATGCGCTCCTTTATCATGGTAAGAGCGCTCTGTTGAGCGGTTTGCTCATCGGGTCCACTACCCGAAACAATAATGTAATCTTTTTCAATTCCATTAATCCATTTGGGCTTTTTACCGCTCTTATCGAGCACCTTATCTTGCGATACAGACTGCCCAATTAAGCACGCTACAGAAACAAATAGTAATAGGAATTTTTTCATCTTTATAGAATATTAACCAGAATGGTTTGTAATAAAAACTCTTTTTGATAATAGAAATCAGCAACCCCGAGGGATTGCTGATTTAATTCTTTTCTGCTAATTATTGTCCTTTAGCAAGTTTATCCATCTCCTCGTTGAAGATTTGCTCGTATTTCATCTTGTCGTAATCAAGTTGTAACTTCTGATCCTTGCTAATTTTATCCTTAATGTTATTTAGAACCTGAGCTTTATCAACCTGAAGTGCAGTGAAAACTTGATATTTTCCATCCTTACTTTGAAGAGTTTTAGAACAAGCAACCTCAACATTGTTTAATTGTTGATTTACAACTTCGCGAGTCATTTGCTCAAACTTTTGCTCAAACTCTGAAGCTTCGCCAATCTGACGCTCATTTACATAACGATCAGCAACCATTTTTAAAGTTGTATTGATACTTCTAGAAAGGTTAGCATTTGCGTCCATTTTAGCTTTACTCTTAGCAGTACTTAGATCTTGGCTAATGCCATTACCTGTTCCACGGAAATATTTAGCATCGGAATGGAACTCATCATCGTTACAAGGAACGTTAACTTCTTTTCCAAAAGAATCATCGGCAGCTTTCTTTGAACCACCACAACTAGCTAGCAATAATGCACCAGCAAAAGCACCAGCAAATAAAAACATGTGTCTAATTTTCATAACTTTTTGTTTTAGGATTAAACTTCTTTTTAAAATTGAATAAAATTTTTAAAGTCAAAATTTACTTTTTGTAAAGCCAACTCCAGTCCCAGTTAAAATGCTTGCCTTGTCCCCAGTAAGCCCAGGATACAGCGACCTCTTTCCCAGCCTGAATCATCAACTTTTCCTTCTCAACAGAGTCATCGTATTGTTTCATTTTAAATTGCCATACGTTTGCACCATCGGCAAGCTGTTTCTGGGTAATTTCATCGGCTAACTTAACAGCCTGCTCATAGCATTCCATATCGGGAGTAATTTTGCCTAAAAACTCAGCCGCTTTATCTGCATTCATGTTTGCCCATGCAGCCTTTGCACCCGACATGTACTCTGTACATTTATAGTTGGCGTACTGCTTGTAGATATCAACAGATAAATCCATACTTTTATCGAAACACTCACGGCAAACATCGGGAACAGAAAGAAGTGTGAAAAGAGATTCTTCGTACTTTTTTTGTCCAGCTAGAGCCTGTGCGCCTTTAAGCACAACATCGCACTGTGAGTTGTAGTACTCAAGTATCTTTTCTTTACCGCTCTCAACAAAACCCTTAAATTGACCAGCTTTTACATTTAAATTTTTCAAAGCCTGAATGTATGCTTTATCCTCTGTTTGTCCAACCCCCTTAACCTGAATGCTGGTTTGACTAAAAATAGTTTGACTAGCCGCATCAACAATATAGAATGTAACATCGAGATTTAAAGCCTGCATTGGAGGTGCTGTAGGGGTAATTTCCTTACTTAGCACATTAACAACAGGAACAATGCAGAACCTTGGGTTGGATGCAGCAGCACCAAGTCCATTCTGAACAGCAACCTGCTCCATTTTATTGGCTAATAATTGACGTGCCGATTGCGGTATACCTTCCGCCTGATCGGGAACAATTGCTGCCAATGCTATCCTACCTAGGTCATCGGTTTTACCTTGGCTATTCTGGGCATTTAAGTTTATCCCAAACACAAAGGCAACCAGAATTAATAAAATCTTTTTCATATACTTCTTTTATTAAATTACTTCTCACCCAAAATCAACCAAGCTTCGCCTAATCCGCGTAGGTAAAGTTTAGATGGTACACCCATATCGTTCAAATACTTGCGTAAATCACCAACAAAAGCACGTGTGTCAACAGCACGCTGACGACCTTTTGCATCTGTTTTCATCATAGGTATACGAACCTGATCAAGCTTCATGAAGTTCTCTGTTGCATCGGCCAAATTATAACGACCTTCAACGCAATTGTCAGCAAACCAGTCCTCAACAATAGTGGTTAACTCCTTTGACTCATCGCCAAATTCTGATTCTAGGTTTTGACCCCAATTGCTCCATACTTTAATCTGAACCTTAACCTCACGTCCCTTTGCAAACATATCATCGAAATGACGTTGCAGACCAGCATTAAAACCATCCATATAACTTAGCACGGCTTCCTCTAGCAATAGTTCTGGGGCTGCTGCCGTGGAAGGTTTTCCTGCACCTGCTGCACCTGAAACCTGTTTTGCAGTGTAAGCATCTAGACCTTTGAGGTTGAAAGTAATATATTTTTGAGGGCCTTGACGTTTAATCTCGAAATCTAAGTCCATAATAATGTCGGCCTTAGCTACACGCTTTAATGCATCAATGGGACTCTCAGCCATTTCAGAACCAGATGAAGAACTTGTAAGCATTGATGACTCTGCTCTCTCTTGCTCTAGGTTTTTAAGCTCTTGCTCTAAGTCCTTTAAAGGAAATCCTCTATCGGCCATAATCTGAGCCATTTTGGTAATAACCATTCGTAAATCTGGATCGTTCTGTAAAGCGGCCTTATAATCGGGAAGTGTTTGCTTTTGACCCTGATTCTCGAATGTGGACTTAAACTCTTTGCTAATGCAATAACGATCGCTAGGAACAACCATAATGGTTGGTTTCTTTGCTTGTCCCATTGCCGATAATACAGCTAAGGATAAAATAATAGATGAAAATATCTTTTTCATAGTAAATGTTTTAATTTGTTTAGAAACCAGAATCTAATCTACGAGCAATTCCATCGGCCTCAAGTTGTTTGCGAAGTGCATCGTACATCACCTGAACATAAATAGCAACCTTATAACCTTTCTTAATTTTAAGGCGATCTTCACCTGCAGGATCTCCATCATTGGTTAGTGCAATAAATTGAAGGTACTTTCCACCAACGGTAAAGAAGTTATCAAAATACTGTTCGTGTTTCACCTCTGCATTAGGTTCAGAGCAAATTGGAGGAGTTGGTGCAGAACCTTGGCCGCCAGGCAGACCTTTAAATATGCAAGCGGCAACGGCAGCTTCCTTAGCATTCATAACTGCAGCAGGAACATCCTTTCCGTACCCCCAAACCTTAAACACTTTTGTTCCATCTTGGCCAACGCCTACGGGTTCAATCTCGTAGTTGTACTGGCTATTGTATAGAATTTTGCGTTCTTTCCGAGTCTGCGCACCCAGTGGCAATGCAACAGCGCAGATTATCGCAAAAAGAAATAGTTTATAAACACTTTTTTTCATTTTAGTAGAGTATTTAAGTTAGAACATAATTTTCAAGCCAGCCATTGCGGTAACACCTTCACGATCCTTAAAAATATCACCCCATCCTAACTCTGTATCACCATTATCGTTTTCAGCATTACTAACAAAAGAAAAATACCCAACGCCTCCAACAATTTGGATGTTGTGTTTCAAATTTAGTGCCAAATTTGCACCACCCTTTAAATAAAGAACCTTTAAGTCGCCACCAACGTCATCCCAATCCTTATACGTAGCCACTTCCTGACCAAATCCCACGTACGGACGAAGTTCAACATTCCTTGTTAGCATAAAGCCTTTTGCAACTCCAGCACTATACCGATAAAACATAATATCATTTTCTTGTCCACCAACATACGGATCAAAGTACTTCTTAACCTCAGCACCACCATCAATATATAAAAACAGAGCCTTTATGCCAATAAACCTTCCTAAGCGAGCATCTAATCGAGCATAAGCACCACCAACTTCGCCAACCTCATATCCTGCAGTAATCTCAATACCATAATCATTCTGTTGACGCAAAAGATATCCTGTTCTAAGTTTGCGACCTGCAGTTTGGTAAAACTTAGAAGTAGGCATGTCACCTTTTGCAACTTGCCTATTGTCAACAATTTTGGATGTTGCGCGAATAACTCCCCGCATCTTGGGTTTTGATGAGTTAGTTTTTTCGTCATAAACATACTCATAGGCAAAATACCGATTATCGCACTTAAGTCCCTCTTTCTTCCCAATTTTAGCACGAATTGGACCTTCTTGATATATGGTAGTTTTTACCATGAAATCTTCATGATTCTTTTCTAGGTAGTACAAAGTTTCATCGTAACCTTTTTGAACCATCTCTGAAAGGAGTTCATCTTCACTTTTCTCTTTAAGCAATCGACCTAGTTGACCTGTCCCCTCTGCTTGCGAAGCAGTAGCATAAACGGTTGTTTTGGTAACAAAATCAAGAGAAAAGTTTATTTGTTCAAACTTCTTATTTTTTTCATCCTTAACACTTTGCGAGTCCTCAGGGTAAATCCAACTATCGTACAAAGCATTTTGGGTTTCTTCATTGTAGTTTATTTTAAAAAGATAACCCGTCACAGTTGACTTCCACCCCTTCATTTTAGGTATCTTAGTCTCCTTCATCGTTTTAACACTCTCGTAATCGAGCACCAAAATGTAACTACGCTCTATTAATCTATTCCCGTAATCCTGCAAAACAGCATTACCCAGTTTTGTTGATTGCGCCTTAATAAATGCAGCATCTGTTGCGTTAAACATTCCCCTCTCAAAAATTAAATCCATGCTCATGGCACCATCGCTCTGCCTTGCATACCATTTAGATATAACCTGACGTCCAACCGTTTGTTCATTTAAGTAGTTTTTAATCTCATCGGAAATGGAGGAGGTATTTCTTGAAAATGGTGCAGAAAAGAAAACCTGACCAAGGTTGTTATTGTAATACTTATCTGATATAACTAAGCTCTCTACTTTTCCTTTTACTTCCTCCGAGTGATTCTCGTTCGGAAACTGCATGTATATTACAGTAATTGAACTCCTATCGTAAGTCGAAGAAATTTTTTTAATGCCATCATTATTTTGAGAAAATAGCATGTTAGAAAAAAGTAAAGCAGAAATAACAATAAAACAAATTCGTGTTCTCATATAAATTGTAAAT
>CAZTVB010000120.1:0-7315 GCA_964616315.1 uncultured Rikenellaceae bacterium | reverse complement strand
ACTTTTATATTTTTATAACTCTAAAAAAGAATTTGCGTTTATATTTGCGTAACATATGTTAAAGACTTTATTTTTGGATTATTTAAGAATATTACATAACTTTAACATTATTGTTGGCTGGAAAAAATGTAGGTGTTATGGAATCGATTATTTTAGAACCAACCACTGAAACCCCCAAAGTGGTTCTCGATAAGGAAAAGTCAATTTTTGAGTTTGCAGGTAACTCATTACCTGAAGATGTAACATCCTTTTACAACCCAATAATGGAATGGATTGATGATTATATGTCTAATCCAAACCAGAAAACAGAACTCGACCTCAGTTTTGATTATTACAATACATCGTCCTCAAAAATGATTTTAAAAATATTAGAGAAATTTCGGGAGATTCATCGTAAAGGTTATACTGTTGTGGTGAATTGGCATTACATGGAGGATGATGAGGATATGGTTGAAGCAGGCGAGGATTATGCCGAACACTTAAAGTTACCTTTCAACTTTATTGCAAGTCAACGACAATAAATTTACAACACAAAAGTTTTTCAGATGGCAACAACTCCTTCAACCTTTAAAGTATTTACCAATCGTTTATTTGGTAGTTTCAAGGATACCGATGCAGCCGAAAATGCTCAAAAGGCACTTGAAGCCGAGTACGAAGAATTGCTTACATACTCTCAATCCGACGAATGGGCTCGATATCAGGAGTTGAAGGCTTGGGTGGATTCCAAGGAGCACGTTAAGGTTAAACAGGCGGTTGAGGCTGTTACTTACAAAAATTCTAATGAGTTTAAAGAGGAACAGGAACTAAAAAAGTTATTGTCGAATGGTGCTCTCAAAAACTATATTAAGCAATCCGCAACCGATAATCCTATATTTTTCAGAAAGATTGAGCAATCTGGCCTTGTTGAGGAGTATAACAACTTGAAAGACTTTATTTCTAGTGCCGATTATAAGAAGAATAGGAGTGCTTACAAAAAAGACAACACCAAGGAGTACCAAAAGGAGATTAAGTTTAATGAGTTGAAGCCTAACTCTGATTTAAAGCGATACTTCAAACTGCTTAATTTTAAACCATTAAAGGATTACTTTAGCATTGAGGGCTCACAAACACTTCAACGCTATAATGAGCTTAAGGCTAAGGTTGAGTCGGCTGAGTTTGCCGAAAGGAAAAAATATCTTTTGAGTAAAAATAAGTTTGAGCAAACCGAGGCTTACAAAAAACTTCAGGAATTCAGAACTCTCGAATCATCAGAGAAAGTGAAATGGTACTTTAAGGTAAAGGATAGCCATAAGTTTGATGAGTTGAAACATTGGAACTTGTCTTTTCACGATGATTTTGAAGGGAAAACAATTGATACCCAACGATGGCTTACAAAGTTTTTTTGGGGCGATGCTTTAATTAATAAAGCCTACTCCTTTGCAACCAACGAGCAATTTTATTCCGATGGTGGCAATTTAGAGTTGAAAAACGGAACACTTAAAATTGTTACACGCAAGGAAAAGGCTGAAGGCCTAGCTTGGGATAAGAAGTTCGGTTTTATTCCAAAGTCATTCAACTACACATCCGGTGTTATAAATACAGGACATATTTATAGACAAGCTGAGGGTAAAATTGAGGCTAAGGTGAAGATGTCCTGCGTAAATGGTGTAAGCCATGCGTTTTACCTTGTGGGAGATAAGATGCTGCCAGAGTTGGATGTTTTCTTGAAATCCGATTCTAAGCAGAATTCAATTTCTGGAGCTTATTTTTGGGCTAATGGCTCTGCTAAAGTACGCAAGTCGGTTCATAACATTGGTGGACTGAAATTGGACTCAAAATTCTATGTTTTAGGAGTTGAATGGGATGCTAAAGCTATTATATGGACAATCAATGGAACACCATATAAAATTCAGCCAAACTTAAGTCCTAATGTGCCACTTTACCTTGTATTTGCTTCGGGAGTGAATGGTAGTATTGATGAGTCAAAATTGCCAGCCTACATGGAAATAGATTGGGTTAAGTGCTGGAAAAAATCATAACTTGATATTGCAAAGGGAGCCAAGTGCTCCCTTTTATATTTTTGTTGCTACCACTTTTAGGTGTGTTTTGCAGTCCTCCCTATAGGTCATCAAAGTGTCAAACAGCCATGTCCACTCTTTTGAGTTCTTATTTCTTGGAATATCTATAAAAAGGGTTGGCTTTGAGCCTATAAACTTGTTGTCCTCATCAATGAATTCTTCCTCATAATCAGTAATCAATACCGACCTGTTTTGTGGCAACCATTTTAAGTGATTTAGTTGTATTGCAGATGCTATTTCGACTAATTGATTATTGTTTAGAGTAACTTTGCTTGTAAGGTAGTCAGTTATAAATATGCTGAGTTGGCTCAGAAGATTGATAGAGACAATTAAATCCTCTTCGTAAATAGTAGGTTTAATAATTTTTATTTTGGCGATATATTCCTCAAAATTGAAGTTTCGCTTGTTTAGTGAATAGGTTAAGTCAACAACTCCATTGGTTAAATCAGCTGTGTGGAATTCTATATTTGAGAATTTTGAGTACTTGTTTATTATTTGCTTGGGATGGTAGATATCTGTTAAAACAATTCTGTCGAATTGATCGATAATACTATCTATTGGGACATCGAGTAGCCAACCGCTACCAAGAATATTGATTGTTTTTGACGATTTTTCCTTGATGAATTCTGCAATGAATTTTTTTGAGTTATTCAGATGCGATTGCCAGCCACCCTGCTCCTGCAACATCCTTTGAGCAATGTAGGTTTGCTCCGAGGCGTAATTCATCCTGATATTTCGTAGCCACTCCTTTATCATTGCATAAAAGTAAAAAAAAGAAGCATTGCTGCTTCTTTTCATTTTTATGTTCTTTAAAATCTTTCTAGTCCATCTTAAGAACTGCAAGGAATGCTTCCTGTGGAACTTCCACCGAACCAACCTGACGCATACGTTTCTTTCCTTTCTTTTGCTTCTCCAAAAGTTTGCGTTTACGCGTAATATCACCACCGTAACATTTTGCGGTAACGTCCTTACGTAAAGCCTTAACTGTTTCGCGGGCAATAATTTTTGCTCCAATTGCGGCCTGAATGGCAATGTCGAACTGTTGACGAGGGATTAACTCTTTCAACTTTTCGCACATTTTACGCCCAAAATCGTAGGCGTAATCAAAATGGATTAATGCGGATAAGGCGTCTACCATTTCCCCATTAAGGAGAATGTCGAGTTTTACCAATTTTGCTTCGGCATATCCATCCATAAAGTAATCGAAGGAGGCATAGCCACGTGATATGGATTTTAGCTTATCGTAAAAGTCGAAAACAATATCACTCAAAGGCATTCTAAAGGTAATCTCTACCCTGTCAGAGGTTAAAAACACCTGATTTTTCAATATTCCGCGTTTGTCAATGCAAAGTTTCATTACTGCACCCAAGTATTCCGACTTAGTAATAATTTGGGCGTTGATAACGGGTTCTTCAATAAAATCAATAATTGTTGGACCTGGCAGACCGCTTGGGTTATGCACTTCAATTATTTCGCCCTTTGTGGTGTGAATTTTATAGGAAACGTTTGGAACCGTTGTAATGACGTCCATATTAAACTCGCGGTATAAACGCTCTTGGACAATTTCCATGTGAAGTAAACCCAGAAATCCGCATCGGAAACCAAAGCCAAGTGCAAGGGAAGATTCAGGCTCGTAACTTAACGATGCATCGTTAAGTTTAAGTTTATCGAGCGAAGCACGTAAATCCTCATACTCATCGGCATCAACAGGATATACTCCGGCAAAAACCATAGGTTTAACATCCTCAAAACCTCCAATTGCAATATTGCATGGACGATCCACATGAGTGATTGTGTCGCCAACCTTAACCTCCTTGGATTCCTTTATTCCAGAAATAATATAGCCTACATCGCCTGCGCTAATTGAATCGCGGGGCTGAAGCTTCAACCTTAAAATCCCCACTTCGTCGGCAGTGTACTCCTTGCCTGTGTTGTAAAATTTAACCTTATCGCCAGGGCGAATAGTACCATTCTTAACTTTGAAATACGCAATAATTCCACGAAACGAATTGAATACAGAATCGAATATTAGTGCCTGCAATGGCGCGTTGGGATCGCCCTTCGGCGGTTTTACTCTGGCAACAATTGCCTCAAGTATAGCATCAACCCCTTCACCTGTTTTTGCACTAACCGATAGTATTTCCTCCCTTTTACATCCAATCAAATCAACAATTTGATCCTTAACATCCTCCACCATGGCTGCTTCCATATCGATTTTATTGATTACTGGAATTATCTCCAAGTCCTGGTTTAGGGCAAGGTAAAGGTTCGATATGGTTTGTGCCTGAATTCCCTGAGTTGCATCAACTACAAGCAACGCGCCTTCGCACGATGCAATTGCACGCGAAACTTCATAGGAGAAGTCCACGTGGCCTGGAGTGTCAATCAGGTTAAGTGTGTAGTTTTTATCGCCATTTTTGTACTGCATTTGTATGGCGTGACTCTTAATGGTGATTCCTTTCTCGCGCTCAAGGTCCATGCTGTCGAGTACTTGATTTTGCGACTCACGCTCAGTAAGCGTATGAGTGCTTTCAAGTAAACGGTCGGCCAGGGTGCTTTTCCCATGGTCGATATGCGCAATAATGCAAAAGTTTCTGATATTCTCCATCCTCAATTCCTAAATTGGAGTGCAAAGATATTGAAAATTTGATGATTCTGAAATAGGCCATAGCGGTTTGACCCACAATAAAAAAGCGGAGTTTTTCTCCGCTTTTCAATTCTATATTGATACAATTTTTACATCATATCCATTCCGCCCATGCCTGGTCCACCCATTGGAGCCATTGGCTTATCTTCTTTCTTCTCAGTAATTACACACTCGGTTGTGAGTAGTAAGCCTGCAATAGAAGCAGCATTTTCAAGGGCTACGCGAGCAACCTTGGTTGGGTCAATTACACCGCTTTTGAAAAGATTTTCGTACTTGTCGGTTTGAGCGTTGTAACCGTAATCGTCCTTGCCTTCTTTTACTTTTTGAACAATTACAGAACCTTCCATACCAGCGTTAGCAACAATCTGACGAAGTGGCTCTTCAATCGCTCTCTTAACGATTAAAATACCAGTGGTTTCGTCATCGTTTATACCTTTTTGGTTTTCAAGAGCCTCAATTGCGCGAATGTAAGCAACACCACCGCCAGGAATAATACCTTCCTCAACAGCAGCGCGGGTTGCATTTAGAGCATCGTCAACGCGGTCTTTCTTCTCTTTCATCTCAGTTTCAGTAGCAGCACCAACGTAAAGAACTGCAACACCACCGGCTAGTTTAGCCAAACGCTCCTGAAGTTTCTCGCGGTCGTAGTCAGATGTAGTATTTTCAATCTGAACTTTGATTTGAGCAATACGCTTGTCGATATTCTCTTTTGCACCACCACCATTAACGATAGTTGTGTTCTCTTTGTCAAGGGTGATTTTCTCAGCGCGGCCAAGCATATCCATTTTAGCGCCGTCCAAACGTAGACCTTTTTCTTCGCTAATAACTATACCGCCAGTTAGGATTGCGATATCCTCAAGCATTTCCTTGCGACGGTCGCCAAAGCCTGGGGCTTTTACGGCAGCAATCTTCAATGAACCACGTAGTTTGTTAACTACTAAAGTAGCAAGAGCCTCGCCCTCAATGTCCTCAGCAATAATTAGCAATGCACGACCTGCTTGTGCCACTGGCTCTAGTACAGGAAGTAGATCTTTCATTGTAGATATCTTACGATCGGTAATTAAGATGAAAGGATTTTCAAGCACTGTTATCATCTTGTCAGGATCGGTAATGAAGTATGGAGAAATGTAGCCACGGTCGAACTGCATACCTTCAACAACCTCAACGGTAGTTTCAATGCCCTTTGCTTCTTCAACAGTGATAACACCTTCTTTCTTTACTTTTTTCATTGCCTCGGCAATCAACTTACCAATTTCGTTATCGTTGTTTGCAGAGATTGTAGCAACCTGCTCAATTTTTTGATAATCGTCGCCAACCGATACGGTTTGTTTTTTTAGGTGCTCAATAACCTTAGCAACACCTTTATCGATACCGCGTTTCAAATCCATAGGATTTGCACCAGCCGTTACGTTCTTTAAACCAACGTTAACAATGGCTTGAGCAAGTACAGTTGCAGTAGTTGTTCCATCACCTGCATTATCGGCAGTTTTAGAAGCAACCTCTTTTACCATTTGTGCACCAACATTCTCAAATGCATCGCTTAGTTCAATTTCTTTAGCAACGGTAACACCGTCTTTGGTTACTTGCTGAGAACCAAATTTTTTCTCAATAACCACATTGCGACCTTTAGGTCCTAATGTTACTTTAACTGCATTTGCAAGTTGGTCAACACCTCTTTTGAGTTTATCGCGTGCTTCGGTATCGAAATTTAATACTTTTGCTGACATATTTATTGTTTTTGTTTGTTATACAATAGGTTAGTGAATTAAATAATTGCAAGAACGTCAGATTGTTTCATGATCAAATAATCCTTGCCATCAACTGAGATTTCGGTACCAGCGTACTTTCCGTAAAGAACAACATCGCCAACCTTAACCTCCATAGTAACGTCCTTAGTGCCAGGCCCAGCAGCAACTATGGTTCCGCGTTGTGGTTTTTCCTTTGCAGTGTCGGGGATGAAGATACCGCTTGATGTTTTCTCTTCGGCCTCCATAGGAAGAACTAATACTCTATCGGCCAATGGTTTAATTTTTACTTCTGACATATTTTAAAGTTTTAATTGTTAGTTAATAGTTTTTGTTTTACTGACAGGGAAATTACATAAGCTATGCCAAACGTAAAAACTGACTTTTTTGCATAGGTTTGATGTCAAGACTGACAGTTGTGATGAGTAAAAACTGTCAATAAAGTTAACTCAAATATTGTAAATAAAAAAGTGTCAGCATTTTACACTGCTGACACTTTTTTATTGAAATTACTCAAAAATTATTTTGTAGAATCTTGTGAAGTTGTTCCATCGGTTGGAGCAGGGAAACTAGGTAGCGCATTCTCGCTAGGAGTATCCTTCATTTTTGACTCTAGGATAGACTTTTGCTCAACAACAGTTTTAGAAGGCATAGTTAAAGTTGCCAAGAAAGCAAGAACAACTAGGCTAACAGCAAGTGTCCATGTTGCTTTTTCTAATAAATCGGCAGTTTTTCTAACGCCCATAATTTGGTTGGATCCAGCAAAATTTGATGCTAAACCGCCTCCCTTAGGATTCTGCACTAGTACAATTAGAATTAGTAGAATGCAGACAATGAGTATCAATACAGAAAATAATGTGTACATC
>CAZTVB010000119.1:0-7329 GCA_964616315.1 uncultured Rikenellaceae bacterium | reverse complement strand
ATACAAAGGAGTTTAGCTATTTGTCACAATTATTTTGAATACTGCACTTCCCTTCTCATTGCTAACTTTTACTAAGTAAATTCCTGGGGTTAAGTCTTCCATGCCAATTGTATCCATGATACTGTTCGAAGGTAATGTTTTTTGTTTGTGAACTAACACTCCTTGTGGGTTCATAACCTCAATAGTGTAGGAATACGCTTTCTCTGATTCTACCAATATATTCAACTTATCCTTAACCGGATTAGGGAATAACTTAATAGTTGCATCAATACCGGAAATAATTTCAGTACTAACAGGCCACCAAACTACAACTGTATCGGAAGCACTACAGTTGTTGGCATCGGTTACCCTTAGCCAGTATTTTCCATGCTGATTAATAGTTATGTTTGGACTTGTTGCGCCTGTACTCCAATTATATGTTGGATAGTTTACACCAGAATTAAGGACATATCCATTTATGTTGCTTGCGCTTACTCTTATTGTATCGGAAGCAAAGTTGAATACTGGCGATGGATGGATTGTGATATTGTAATCAGTAGAGTCGCCTTTTTCTCCATTAATTATGGTGTAGCAGGTAAATGTGAAATTACCTGAACTCAAGTTAACTCCATTAGGAAAGGTGTATTCTAAAGTGTTATTCTGTGCAAAGTTCGATTTGAATGTATATTCATCTGTAACAAATGCACTTGAACCAATACGGTAGCGTAAGTTTATTTTTTCGCCATCTATAAAGGTTTTTGTCCCCCTGTTTTTAATTTCAAACGTAATAGGGGTAGGTGTGCTCTGGTAACATCCGGTAATTGGAGAAACTAGGTTCGAAACAATTATATCAGATGTTTCAAGGAAGGTGATATTAACTTCGTCATATCCTTCACAACCATTAGCGTCGGTAACTGTTACGTAGTAGAATCCAGAAGTAACAACAGTGTAGGTTTGATCTGTTGAGTTATTCTGCCATTTATATGAAGTAAAGCCTGCACCTGCATCTAAAACTTCGGGTGCTGTTATTGACCTGTCTGCGCCTAAATCGACATTTAACTTTGGTTGTACGGTTATGCTTACAGGAGTAGAGTTAGAGCAACCATTCCCATCGGTATAAGTATAGGTTAAGGAATGAGTTCCAGCCCCAGCTGCTGAGGCTGTGAAAGTATTACTAGTTACTCCGCTACCACTATAATCTCCACCGGAAGGATTTCCCCCAGTTAAATTGAATGCAGGTTCACTAAAACATACATCATCAAGTGGAGCATGAGTAACAGTTGGTAATGAGTTAACGTGTATTGTAACTGCCCCTGTATTTGAGCAACCATAGCCATCGGTTACTTGTACTGAGTATGTGCCTGCCGAACTTACATTGATAGTTTGTGTTGTGGCAGACGTACTCCATAGGTAGGTAGCCCCAGGGTTTCCTGCATTAAGCGTCAATGTGGATCCCGAGCATACACCTCTGTCTGGCCCAATATCAACGGTTGGAATACCTAAGGTGATAACCGTTTTTGTAGCAGTGTTATTGAACGGATTTAGGTCGCCAGAGTAGGTAGTGTAACTTTTGATGATATAGGTTCCAACACCACTCATGTCTGAAGTTTTTGTGAAGAGATGAGTTAATTTCTGTTCAGGGAAGAATTTTTGTGTAAGTGTGATTCCTTGAGTTTGTTGAAGCGCATCGTTTATTTCGTAAGAAACATAAATTGTTTGTCCAATAAAAATGGTATCGGTTCCAACATTCTCAATTTCAACCTGTATTTGTTGAGTACTACTTAAAATACAAGCCGATGCTGGTGATATTATTGACGATACTCTTAAGTCGGGCTTAAGCGCGGTTATAGTAACAGTATCTCTATCGAAACACCCATTCGGTGCAGTTGTAGTAACCCAATAATTCCCTGTGTTTTCAACGATAAAGAAACGGTTGGTGCTGTTGTCTTGCCATAAGTAGTTATAGCCAGTTCCTTCGCCTCCATCAAGAGTAATGTTTTCGGTTCTAATAACCCTATCCGCACCAAGGTTAACAATAGGCGATGCTTTAATATCAAAAGTAACCATTATGGTATCGTCGGTAGAGTTGATATCTCCATTGTATTTACCATAGGCCTCAATATATCTGGTTTTCGGCGTTGAAAGGTCAAGTTTATCGCTGAATGTGTATAGCATGAATTGACCAGGTTTTAGAGCAGAGGTTAATGTGTGAGTTTTTTCAGCAAAGAACTCATCGTCTATTTTATAGCCAAATATTACTTGTTGGCCAGCCTTTAGCGTATCGTTACCTATATTGCTGTAACGCAATGTTACTGATTGCAAGGCTGGTGTACTGCAAGATGTTACAGGATTAATAATTTGGTTGATAGTATAATTATGCTTTAGGAATGTTACCACAACAGAGTCTTGGCTTGAGCACATTCCGTTTTCAACCACTGTTACCTTGTATTTATTAGTTTGGTCTACAGTTATCTGTTGAGTGGTTTCTCCAGTTGACCAACTATAACTATCGCGTCCAGCACCTGCATCGATTGTGTAGGATAAGTTTCGAGTAAATACTGAGTCTGGTAAACTTATAGCAGGATATCCAAAAACATTAACAGTATGCCTGATGCTATCGTTGCTTGATTTAGAATCTGAAGGGAACGTTGCCACAAAGTCAAAATTATAAGTCCCTTTGGCCGAAATGTTTACTCCGGTTCCAAAAACAACGCTTCGGGTAGCATTTGGTAATAAATCGGCACTGAGAGTTAATACTGGCGATTCTTTTAATACGGAATTCAAGTAGTACTTTAGTTGGATATTTGTTCCTGAAGGAATCGTATTTGTACCAGCATTTTTAATTTTTATTTGAGGATACACTGTTCCGCTAATTGCACAGGCGGTAACAGGGGTAACAACTTCGCTTACAGAAATGTCAGCAAAACTTAAATCAACATAAATTGAGTCTGTTGCAGGGCAGGAGTGATTATTGAACACTGTTACTTTAGCCCAGCCCGTATTCGCCATAGTGTAAGTTTGGTTTGTGCTATTATCGTTCAACCATAAGTATGCATTCCATCCGGCACCAGCGTCAATAATGTAAGTTGGATTCAAAACAGTTACACTATCTTTTGGTAACCCCATGGCAGTTTTTAGGTCGAATGTTGGATAGCCCCAAACGTCAATGGTTTTTGAGGTAGTGTCGTTGCTTGTTAATTCATCCAGGCTGACTTTAGCCCAAGCTTTAAGATTATAAGCCCCAACGGTTTGTAAATTCAAAGTTTTGTTGAAGGTGAATAGTAAAGAATCGTTAGGGAGTAGGTTTCTGTCCATTGTCCAGATTGTGTCTTTTCTTGGATTACCGTTGAATATATAACTTATATCAATGGTTGAACCAGTTTTCAGTGTGTCAGTTCCGAAATTTTTAATGTAAACTTCAAATGGAGTTTGGTCAGATAGTTCACAGGAACTAATTGGACTGCTAAATGACAAAACACCAACGTCACGAATAAGTCTATGTACAGTTACCGTATCGATGCTTGTACAAGGAATTGTGTTTGTTACTTTAACAACGTATGTGCCTCCATTTGGATCTGTAACAGCTAGGCTTGGCGAAATTGCTATTACTGTTACAAAATCAGGCGCTTTAAACCATTGGTAAGTTAAAGTTCCCGTGCTTGTAGCATCAAGAATTACTGATGTTGGATTAAGGGTGTATATATCATCTCCTAAATTCACATCAGGTTTTTGAACTATTACCGTTTTTGTTTTAATATCATTATCGGTTGCTGAGTAGAAGAGTGGAGCAGTTTCTATAGTAGTTTTTGCCTCAATATCATACTGCCCACTTAAAGAAAAATCAAATTTTTTGGTTATTGGGTGGCTAATGCTTCCACCTGCAGCTAAGTTCGATGAAAGAATAATTTTGTCGGTTTGACTGTCGGTGAACTCTGGGTGAACAACATCAACCTGAACAGAAATAGAGTCGCCTGCAAGCATATCTCTCACACCAAAGTTTTTAATCTGAAGATTAATGGTCTCTTGGTTGCTGAGATTACAAGTTGTTGAAGGACTTGTAATGGCATTTACGCCAACATCATGTGGTGCATTATAAAGTTTAATGTTGTCAAGTCCAATTCCTCCAAAATTGTTGTTGGCTTTATCGGCTTTGAACGCTACACGGAATATAACATTGTTTTTATTAGCTAAGGTTGCTGGCAATAGATGTTTTGAACCTCTCCATTGAGTGTCAACTCCAGTCCATCCATCTTTGCCTATTGCCGCAACGGTACTATCGGTGTACCAGTTCCAGTAGTCATCGTGCGAATCGGTATTCTCAACGTAACTCCAAGTACTGCCATTGTTAAGAGAGTACTGTAATGTCGCCCCATCAACCTCGGCTTCGGTGTGATTAAATACAGAGAGATCAAAAACTGGCATATTTATTCCTGTTAAGTCGAAGCATGGACTTTGAAGGTATGCAAAGTTGTTTGTGAAAACTTTACCCGTTAGAACCATATCGTCAAAGTTCATACCCTCGGCTACAACTCCATCGGAGTTAGAAATTATTACAAAACGGAATTTAATGCTACCTCCATTAGCTAAACTATCCGGAACAATTACCGTTTGTCCGTACCAAATATCGTCGGTTATTGCGGCTCCAGCATTTGTCCATATTGTTTTCCAGTTGGTTCCATTGCTGCTTGCCTGTATTTTAGCAGTATCGCCAGCAGCTACTTTATGCCATCTATAGAACATCAATTTTAAGTTGGTGTAGTTTGCAACATTGAAGAATGGTGAAATGGCATCTACTGTTGTTGCATTCTCGTACATTCCCTTGCGAGAGCCTAAGCGGGTTAAGTCCGTTCCAAGGCATTTCATCCCGCTGTATGTAAAGTAAGGAATTGTATCAGAATTAAACATTGGTGTTGCAATTTGGAATTCACCATTTAAGGTCCAACCTGTTGTATTCTCAAAATCTTCGGAAACAATCGTGTCAATATCACCTATAAGAATATCTCCATAATTTTGAGTAAGGCTGGTAATCCATGACTTAGAACCTCCGCTAATTGAGGCTTTGCCAGAGGTGCCCCACTGCCAAAGTGATGTGCCGAATGCTCTCCAGTAGCCATCGTTACTTTCAAAATTCTCGGTATAAGGCGCTGAGTATGTAGGAACAATATAAATTTGATTGAAGATGCCATCGTTCGATGCATCCTCGTCACCTGTTAATCTTGTTCTGGCTCTAAAACTTTTAATTCCGGGTGATGTTAAATTTACCTTAGTAGTAAATTTGAATTCAATGGTATCGCCAGCAGGTATACTTTGGTTAACGTAATTGGTTGTCCATGTTGTGCCATTGTTAAAGGAATATTGAACCGGGAAATTTGATGGTGATGCATCTGCTCCTAGGTTAGCAATTTTAACAATAACACTATCAGTTGCAGAGTGTCCACACCCCGAAAGTGGGTAAACCAAGGAAACAACGCCTACATCCTTTGTAATGTAGTCGCCTGTTACAATAAAATCGTCAATATTCCAACCGGAGTATGTTGTTCCAACATCGGTTGGGCCAAGAACAAAACGGAACTTAAGGTTGTTGGAGCGCGAAACTGCACTTGGAATATCGTGCGATGTTTTTGTCCAAAGTTGGTCGGTAAAGTAGTTGTTATTGAACCATACATTGCTCCACGTAGAACTGTTGTTTTTGTTTACATCAACATATGCTTTATCCCACACCTCAACATTCAAATGCCGTCTGTAGTTCACCTTGAGGTCTTTATAGAACAATGCATTTACCGAAGGTGAAATTGCTTTGTATGCTTGACTTTCGCTAATGCTATTCTCATAGTCTCCTTCGGTACTGCCTAGTCCATTTAGGTCGGTACCTAATACTTTACTTCCGCTAAACGCAGCCGTAGGGTCGGGATATCCAATTACCAATCCTCCAAGGCCTTTAGGCGAGTCTACCTCGAATTCGCCAGACAAAGTCCAACCATGGGTGCCATCAAAGTTTTGGCTATATATTGTTTCATATATAACGCGTTCACCAATTGGCGATTCATTTACTTTGGGATAGAGCGAATCGCCAACCTGAATACCTCCAAGTTCAATCATTGCATCGAGCAAGTTGCCGTGTGTTGCCGTGCTTTTTACATCGTAGGTTACCCAAAGGTACGATTGACCATTAGGCAGAATAAGGTTTAAATCATTAAAGTTTACATACCCATTACTAAAATTACTACTAGAACCAACGGGTGTGCTGGTGTTGAAAAAAGTTGTGGGGGTTTGGTATAATTTAACTCCATTAAGAGATAAGTCGTTATCGTTGGTGTTAATTGATTTCAGTGCAACAGAATTCAACTTGGCCTCACCTGTATTACCGAAGACTTTTAGCCCAATTCTAAGTATTGGCTCGTTCGAAGATCCACTAGGAATAAACGTGTAATCGGCTTGTGTAACAGTTAGTTCATTAACATATCGGGCTTGTTCGCCTTTATCCACAATGGAAATATCATCTATACAAGTGCCGTATCCCCAGTTTGTTTGGCCTTCGAAAGCAATGTAGTATGTAGCACTTTTGTTAGGAAGGTTAATTTTAAACTGAGTCCAATCCTCAATGGGGTCAAGGTATTCGGCCAAAAGAGTCCAACTACCAGCAAACGAGGTCTTGTAGTAAACTCTCAGAACATCCCAGTTTGTATTACCTGCGAATGTCCAGGGTACCTGACATAACCAAAAACTCAACTCAGGAAGAACCTTTTGGCTAAGGTCTATGGATTTTGTTACAAGTTTTGTCCTTTCATTATTAGTACTCTGCTTAAAAAATATTGCATTGTAGGTTCCGCTATGTGCGGAAGGTGGGTTACGGGTGATATCTGTTTGCCATGCAGGTATAGTCCAGTTATTGTCGTTGGGGCTATGTCCACCCTTTCTGTATCTCCATGGTTCATTTCCATTAGCATACTCCTCGCTCCAGCCTGTTGGTTTACTACCTGTTTCAAAGCCCTCAGTAAAGAAAGGCGTTTGTGCATTTAAGCCCAAGCTCAATATGCATAGCATGGCTATCAATGCAATCTTATTATTTTTCATGGCTTATATTGTATTTAATTAATTATTCAAAAATTGAAATTTAAAGTTAGGGTCGTTAACCGACAATTGCAAGAGTTGAAGAAAGAACTATCCAAATAGCTGTTTTTATAAAGGTTACCTAATTTACTATAAAACAATTTTAAAGCGGTAAGTTTCATCTGTCTATTTTTTGTTTTTAAAGGTACAGATGGAACATCAATCAAGAATACTCATACTTGTGTTTTAAGGTTATTATCATGGATGTTTCATTTTATCATTTTTTAAATTCCTTGTCAT